>NZ_JAWOAR010000073.1:0-22302 GCF_046498435.1 Longimonas sp.
GCCTCGCGCGGGGCCGCCACCAGGCCCCGCGGCACGCGGGCAGGCTGCGGCCCTACCTGAATTTGACTACGTTAGAATGTAGGGCCCCGCCTCGCGCGGGGCCGCCACCAGCCCCCGCAGCACGCGGACAAGCCGCGGATCCGCCCTTTATCCAATGCCCAGCGCCCGCATGTAGACTTCATGCAGCTGCCAATTTTCCAGCGCCGGCGGAATGGTCTCACTTCCCGGTCCCACCGCCACCAATTCAACAAGGTCCGCCGTGTGATTCTGGCTCGTGAAGTGGATCCCCGTCCGCTTCCCCACCGGTTCCGCCAAATAACCTGCCAGCTTCCGCGCACTCATCTCCCCGGAACGCACCCGCTTCACCCTCTCGGCCAGCGAATCCACAAAGTCTTTCCCCGGCACAAAACCAAGGGATGCCTCAAGGACTTCTTCCAAATTCGCCTCTTTCGCCACAAGGCGGGGAAACATGTACTCGAAGGAATGCCGTGCCGTATCCACCATCCCAAAAGCGTCGTTCGTTCCCAAATACGCAGGCCCCACGCCGTTTAACATCGCCCCGCCGGTTCCATGATCTGTCGTCACAATCAAAAGGGTATCGGGATTCTTCTCCACAAAGCGCCGCCCCGCCGCCACCGCCTCATCAAAGGCCAGTTGCTCCCGCAGAATGCCCGCCGCGTCATTCGCATGCCCCGCATGGTCCACTCGGCCCCCTTCCACCATTAATACAAAACCATCGCGCCCTCCCTTCAATTTCTCCAATGCCGCCTCCGTCATCTCCTCAAGGCTCGGTACCTGCCGCCGCAGTTCCGGGTCATGCTCAAGGTCAAGGGCATAGGGAAGATGATCTTCCCCGAAAATACCCAGCACCCGCCCGCTTCCGGACCACGCCCGCAAGGCCGACCGGTCCCGCAATACCGTGTACCCATCCTTCCCATACAGTTCCCATAAATCTTTCCCGTCCTTGCGCTTCTCTGCGGCAAAATGCTCCGAGCCCCCGCCCAGTAATACATCCATTCCCCGCTCCCGGTATTGCTCCGCAATTCTGTCCTCCTCGTCCCGGTGGTCCACGTTGGTCGCAAAACTCGCAGGCGTCGCATGGCTCATCCGCGTTGTCGTCACCAATCCCGTCAACTTCCCAGCCTGCTTTGCCAGCACCCACGCGGGTACCGGGCGCCGCCCGTCCGGCGTCACATTGATCGAACCGTTATTCACGCGCTCCCCGATCCCCCAGGCCGATCCAGCCGCCGCCGAATCCGTCACCAGCGAATTGGCCGACCACGTTTCCACAAGGCTCCGGCGTACCCCCGGCCACTCATAAAGGCTCATCCAGGTGGTCCCGGTTCCCGTGTTTCGCTTCTTGTAGTGGTTGGCCAATGACAGCGTTCCAAGGTTCATGCCGTCCGCCACCATCAGAATCAGGTTCTTCGCCTTCCCTTCCGCCACGGCCTTGCCCGCCACCACCTGCGGCGCCGCTGTCAGCATGCCTACCCCCATCCCCGAAACCATCGCCGTCTTCAAAAATTCCCGCCGGGAAGAATGGCCGCCTCCGCCACAGGCGCCGGAACGTCCCGCCCCGCGCAATGTCGCCTCCGTCTCCCCAGTCCTGTTTTCTCTAAAATCATCCTGCTTGCTCATGCTGTAACCCTGATCCACCCTCCGCCGCGCTCAAGAGCAAATCCCGCCCACTCTGTCATAATCCCGTTACGGACGTATCCATCTCGAACCCGCTTCATCAGGCCAACTGCCATTGCCGCCCATCGTTTCCCGCCTACGCAATGCCACCTCACTCTTGCCATCGGCCTCCGCTTTCCATATCCCTCCCTCTTATCATGGCAAAATCCGCAGGCACCATCGGTATCCTCACCGCCGGAGGCGATTGCCCCGGCCTCAACGCGGTCATCCGCGGCGTCGCCAAGGCCGCCATGCATTACGGTTGGAAGGTCCTCGGCATTCAGGACGGCTTTCGCGGTCTCGTCGAAAATCGCGTCACCCCCATCGAAAATATCGATGTCAGTGGCATCCTCACCCAAGGCGGTACCTTCCTCGGCAGTAGTCGCGATAAACCCCACAAAATGCTCATGGGTGATACCATCATGGACATGACCGAGGTCGCCGTCGCCAATTACGAAAAGCTCCGCCTCGATTGCCTCGTCTGCCTCGGCGGCAATGGTACCCAGAAAAACGCCTACCGCCTCCACAAGGCCGGCATCAACGTCCTCACTCTCCCCAAAACGATCGATAACGATGTCGCCAAAACCGAAATTACCTTCGGTTTCGACTCCGCCATGGCCATCGCCACGGAGGCCATCGATCGCCTCCATACCACCGCCACCAGCCACCATCGCTTTATCGTTTGCGAAATCATGGGGCACGACGCCGGTTGGCTTTGCCTCGGCTCCGGAATCGCCGGTGGCGCCGATGTCATCCTCATCCCCGAAATTCCCTACAAGCTCGACGCCATCGCGGAAAGCCTCCTCAACCGACGCGCCCACGGAAAACGGTTCTCCATCCTCGCCGTCGCCGAAGGCGTTCAACCTTCGGCTCCCCATACATCTTCCAAAAAGGCGGGCAAGAAAGCGAAAAAATCCTCCAGCGAAACCGATTTGGTCAAAAAGGCCCGCAACGACGGCCTCCATCTCGTCCAGGAACCGGTCGCCAACCGCATTGCCCGCGAACTGCAAACCCTCACCGGCGTCGAAGCCCGCGTTACCTCGCTGGGCCATGTCCAACGGGGCGGCTCCCCCACCGCCTTCGACCGCCTCCTCTGTACCCGCCTCGGTACCATGGCCGGCCAACTGCTCGCCGATCGGCACTTCAATACCATGGTCGCTGTCAAAGGTAATCGCTGCGAACCAATCCCCCTTAAAGAGGTCGCCGGCAAAACCCGTATCGTCCCCACCGACCACCCGTGGATCAGCACGGCCCGCCTCGTCGAAACCTGCCTCGGCGATCAACCGGTGTAGCCCCCAATCCCGCGCGCCCCGTCAATCCACATAATCCCGCAGCTCATAAAGCTCGGGATCCCGCGCCGGTTCGCGCCGCCGCCGCATCAAAGCACGCCAGCGCGCCGGGCTCATCTCCTCCCGCGCCTCTTCACTATCCCCGCCGCCACCGTCCTCCCCGAAATCATCCATATCTTCCATATCGCCGAATTCCTCCTCCAACTTGTCCGGGTCTTCCCCCGCCTCCAGACGCCGTACCATCTCCTCCATCGGTTCCGGCAACTTCTCCCCCGTTAATTCCGACATCCGGCGCATCAAATGCCCCATCCGCCGCGGATCCGGGTTTTCCTCATCCATCCCCGCCATCTCCCGCTCCATCTCCGCCATCGCCGCTTCCATGCGCGGATCGTCCTCTTCCCCGCCACCACCTTCCGTCTCCTCTTCCGCCCGCCCCGTTACCGCAAAGGACGACATCACCCGCTCCATCCGGTATTCGCGGTTGTCCGGGCACTGCGGCACCACGTCCCGATCGCTCAGGCTGCGCGCAAAAAAGGAATAAATCTTATGATTGTCCGGAGAATAAAATTCGTAAATAGGCATAGTGATTCGTTTCTGATTTCACCCTTATCTGCAAAGGCTTCCGTTCGATTGCGTCAACCGCTCAATGACGCCGCCCCCTCAAAATCCCGCTCCCTCCATCAGCTGCACCAAAGGCAAAAAATAAGCCACCAGCAATCCTCCCACCGCCAGCGTTAACCCCGCCAGAAAAACCGGTTCCAGCAAACGCACCCAACTCTCCCGCACCCAGCGGTTCTGCCGTTCCAGATCCACCGCCACCCGCTCTAAAAATTCCTCCAGACGGCCACTCTCCTGCCCCGCCTCCAATAAGGCACGGTCTTCCTCCCCTACCAAGGCACAATGCCCAAGGGCCTCGCCAAAGGAACTTCCCATCAGTAATCGCGCCCGCAATTGCTCCAGTTGCTCCCGCTCCCACCGCGCCGGGCACGACTGCGCCATCATCTCCAGCGCCCGCGCCACCGTCCAGCCACCCCCCACCAGCGTTCCCCATACCCGCAGCAACCGAACTTCCCGTGCCCGGAATCGATAGCGCCCCCATCCGGGTATCCTTCGCCAGAACCATTCCCAGGCCGTACTCCAGCCAAGCCGATGACGACCGATTCGCTCCCATACAACCGCTGCCCCCGCCAGCACCAAAAATAATCCCATCCCGCCCGTCAAAAGCCCCCCATAAACCAACCCGACATGCTCCGTCCAGAAGGGCAACTCGCCCCCGGGCAACAGGCCCCCTAACAATTCCCGCATCCGTGGAATCACCCACCCCACCAGTAAAGCCATCACGCCCGTACCCGCTGCCACCAATAACACGGGATAACTGAGCTGCGATTGCACTTCCCGCCGCATTTGCTCCCGACGCGCCAGCGTCTCCCCGATTTCCGTCAGGCTCTCCGCCAATCGCCCCGTCCGCTCCCCCGATTCCAAAACGGCCCATAGCTCGCGTGGCAAACGCCAGCCCGACCCTCGCAGGGCCTCTGCAATACCTTCCCCTCGCCGCAAGGCATCTCCTGCCGCAGTCCCCGCTGGCCACACTTCCCCCGCCGCTACGCCCGCTCCCAACCGGCTGCCCGCACGCAACCACCAACGCCAGGTAACGGTAGCCGGGCCGGCCTTCCTCCCGCCAAACAGTCTGCCTCGTCGCATGAAAAGGCATTCTCCGCGCCCCGTCCGCCCCGTCAACGGGCCCCGCTACCCAATTTCAGGTAGGCAGTCGGTTCGCTTCCGCTTTTCCACTCACCACCACGCCGGGCTTGCCAAGCCACCAGCGGAAACAACGGCGGCTGAACCGCCCGATGTCCTCGAAAATTAAATACAACATCGGCACCATAAACAGGGTCAGCACTGTCGCGAAAGCAATGCCCCCGGCCAGCGAAACCGCCATCGGTATCAACCACTGCGCCTGCCGGCTCTTCTCCAGCAATAAGGGCGTCAACCCCGCGATCGTCGTCAGCGAGGTCAGCAGAATAGGCCGGAAACGCGCCACCCCCGCACGCGATATCGCCGCCAGCAGGCTCGACCCCCGCGCCCGCTTTTGGTTCACATAATCCACTAACACCAGACTGTCGTTAACCACTACTCCCACAAGGGCCAGCATCCCCAGTATCGACATAATGCTCAGCGTGTCCCCGCGAATGGCATGAAATCCAATCGCCCCGATCACGCTGAAGGGAATGATCAGCATGATGATGAAGGGCTGGCTGTAGGACCGGAATACCAAGGCCAACATCGCATATATCCCGAACAAAACCAGCAGGACGCCATACCGCAGACTGGCGAAACTCTCCCGCTGCTCCCGCGCCTCCCCTTCCAAACTGTAGCTGACTTCCGGATACCTCTGCAGCAGTGCCGGCAGGTAGCTCTCCGTCAGGTCCGCCTTCACCGCCTCCACGTCGCCCACCCCGCGTTCAATGTCCGCCGTCACGTTCAAGGTCCGGTTCCGGTCCACCCGCCGGATCGTCGGCAGGCTCTTCCCCCAATGCGCCTCCGCCACCTCTGTGAAGGGCACTTCGTTCCCGTCAGCCGTGCGGATGCGCATCCGCTCAAGGTTCGCCAGACTTTCCCGTTCTGATCGCGGATACCGCACCATCACGCGCACATCATCCCGACCACGCTGCATCCGCTGCGCCTCCAGCCCGAAAAAAGCTTGCCGGACTTGCCGCGCCAGTTCCCGCGTCGTCAAACCAAGGTTCCGCGCCGCCGGCTTTAGGTTCAGTTGCAGCTCGTCTTTGCCCGACTCAAAGGAATCCGCAATGTCCACGATCCCGGGATAGCTCCCAAGACGCTCCTGGATCTGCGCCGATAATTGCTCAAGTACACCAAAGTCCGGTCCCGCCAGTTGTACGTCGATCGGCGATTCCGATCCCGCCCGCGAAAACAAATACGCCACTTCCCCGCCCGGTACCGGCCCCACCCGTTCCCGCCATGCCCCCGCCACGCCGTAAGCCGAAACCTCCGGGTCCCGGATCTCCCCGGGAGCCAGTTCAAGTATCACTTCCCCTTGGTGGCTCTGGCCCCCGCTGCCCCCGAATCGACGACTCCCAAAGGGCTGCCCGCCCACCGTCATCAGTAAATTCCGTACCGTCCCTTCCCCGAATCGTTCATTGAAATCCGCCTGCGTCGCCCGGCCTCCTTCCGCAATCCGCTGCACGTAGCGTTCCGTCACTTCCACCGGCGTTCCGATCGGCATGTCCAGTCGCACCGTCACGTTGTCACTCTCCACCCGCGGAAAGAAAAAGAACTTCAACCGCCCCGTCCCCATCAGCGCCAGCGATAATACCAGTATCACCAGAAACAACGTAGCTGTGCTGTAGCGATATTTAATGGCAATGTGCAGGAGCGGACGGTATACTTTTCGGATCAGGGTCTCCAGTCCGTCCGCAAATATCAGCTGGAATCGCTGCAGCCCGTTCAACTGCCTGCCTTTCTTGCCCAGCCCTCCCAACAAACTCATGTGCGCCGGCAATACCAACTTCGATTGAACCAGGGAAAAGGCCAGCACCACGATCACAATGACCGCAATCACCGAAAAGAAATCACCCCGACGACCAGGCAACAGCATTAGCGGCACAAAGGCTATCATCGTCGTAATCACCCCGAATGTCACCGGAATGTTCACTTCCTGCGTCCCCCGGATCGCCGCCTCCGTCGGGTCTCCCCCGCGCCGTAGATGATTGAAAATATTCTCCCCCGTCACGATCGCATCGTCCACCACGATCCCCAATACCATGATAAAGGCGAACATCGACAGGAGATTGAGCGAAATATCAAGGATCGGCATCAGCGCCAAACCGCCCATGAAACTCACCGGCACCCCCAATGCCACAAAGATCGCCACCGAAAAACGCAGGAACATCGTCAGAATGATGAAAACCAAAACCCCTCCCCACAGCAGACTGCCTGTCAAAGTGTCCAACCGGTCCTTAATCGTCTCCGACCAATCGTTCCAGACCGTCAGTTCCACCCCGTCCGGCAAGCGCGGCGCCGCCCGCTCCAGATATTCCTTAACCGTCCCCGCTATCGCAATAACGTCCTGATCCCCCACCCGGAACACATCCACCATCACCGCTCGGTTGCCATTGAATTCCGAATACATCACGTTCTCGTCAAAGCCGTCGTTCACCTCCGCGATGTCCGCCAGCGTCAAACGGGTCCCGTCCGCCCGGCTTACCACAACGATCTTTTCAAATTCACTCCCGATATAAGCCTGCTCGTCCGTCCGCAGCAAAATATCCCCGCCCCGTGTCCGGATCCGTCCCGCCGATAAATCCAACGAGGATTCCTGGACCGCCGCCGCCACGTCCGCAAAGGTCAATCCATAGGCCTGTAGCGCATTTTCCGATACTTCTATCGCCACTTCGTAGGGTCGCGCCCCGCGTAAGCCCACTTGCGTCACCCCGGGCAGATTGGTGATCTCATCCCGTACCCGTTCCCCCAGCTTCTTTAAGTCCCGCTCCGTCAGAGGACCCGAAAGCACAATGTTCAACACCCGCTCCGAGACTGCCGGCTGCTCCACAATCGGTCGCTCAATATCCTCCGGAAAGGTGCTGATCGAATCCACCCGGTTCTTGATGTCGTCCAGCAAATCCCGCGCACTGTATCCACGCCGCACTTCCGCTGTCACCGTCACCGTTCCTTCCCGCGCGTTCGTAATCAACCGGTCGATCGCTTCCAAATCCTGGATCGCCTCCTCTACCCGGATCCCCACCGATTCCTCAATCTCCGTCGGCGTCGATCCCGGGTACGCCACCGTCACGTTCACCACGTCCGCCTCCACCGTCGGAAACACCTCAAGGGTCAGACGATTAAAAGCCGATATAATCCCGAAAACACAAATGGCCCCCATCAACAGGTTGGCCGCCACCCGGTTGCGTGCGAAAAACTCGATCATCCTTCGTCTCCGTTCTCCGTTTTCCGCAAGGCCACTTCTTCCGCAGAAGCCTTCTCCGCCAATGGCTTGTCCTCCATCACTTTCACTTCCATCCCGTCCACCGCCAAGGCCAGTTGCGTCAGCGAGGCCATCGTCCCCGGCTCAATCCCCGCCTCCCGGAAAACCACTTCCTCCGACGTACTCCACAGAGGCTCTACCGCCACCCGCCGCAACCGGTTTTCTTCCGTTCTCCGCATCCGACAGCATGTCGGATGCGGAGGCTCGTGCGCCCGGATTTGGAGTCGAGACGCCGCTGGAGCTTCCGTTTCCGGTGGCAGTCAAAACGGGCACATCGAAAGACTACCGCGACAACTGGACGGTCGGTTACACGCCGCAGCACACTGTGGCCGTGTGGGTCGGCAACTTCGACGGCAGTCCGATGCAAAACGTGAGTGGCGTAAGCGGCGCAGGCCCGCTCTTCCACGACGTGATGCGCATGCTCGGCCCGGGCGGCGCGTTTGCAACGCATCCCCAACTTGTCGAAGCGCCCATTTGCCCCACCAGCGGACACGCCCCCAGCACGCACTGCCCCATCACGCGCACCGAGCGCTTCCAGCCCGGCACCGTCCCACGCGACACCTGCGACGTGCATCAGCGCATCCGCATCGACCAGCGCACCGATACGCGCGCCACGGCGATTACTCCGCTTCAACACGTCGATGAGCGGCGCTACACGGTGCATCCCCCCAAATATCATGACTGGATGCGGGAGCAAGGCATGCCGCTTCCCCCGCCCGCTCGCGAGAGCACCGTGACCCGGGCCGACACCGCACGCCCCGAAATCACATACCCCACGCCCGGTACGCGGTTTATCATCGACCCGGTGCTGCGAGCCGCGCACCAGCAGGTGCATCTGCGCGGGCACACGCCCACAGGCTGGACCGACCCAGTATGGACCGTCAACGGCGAGCCCGTGGACGGCACCTGGACGCTGGCACCGGGCCGCCACACTGTTGTGCTATCGGCTCGCACCGCCCGCGGCACCCGCCAGAGAAGCCACCCGGTAACGGTGACGGTGTATGAGGTGGACGCTGCCTCATCTGCTGATGCGGGACCCTGAACGATTTTGGATTTTGGATTGGGGATTTTGGATTGGGGATTTTGGATTGGTGCAGGGGTGGAGGGGTGGATGAGGAGGAGTCAAGCGACACCGCTGCTCCCTTCCGCCCCGAACACTGGGGCTTGATCTGTGCATAATCCGACCTCAATATTCAGTTGAGGATGTTAGGGCGTTGGTCCTATTCGCATCTGCTATTCGCCATCCGCTATTCTGCGTATTGCATCTGAATCAATTCTGTGAAAGGTGATGCAGGAAGCTCTATAAGATCCATAGGAACTACCAGGCAAATTGGGAAGAGTACGGGGCAGAGTGCTCCTGTTACACAGCAGTAGGACCTCTAAGCAAACACGTCACAAGGCAGTGTGGGATTAGCCGCTGTACGCTGCGACGCTCTCGCTTCAAACCAACCCCCAAACAGGCTATCAGAACGGTGTCTGAGAGGTACCATTACGCTGTAAAGAGGCACAATGTGTGTTGGTATGTCCTGCGGGACAGGCCCATCGCTCCGTATCCCCCTGTGCGCCTTACTTACTTGAGGGGCCCGAGCATCCCGTATACTATCGCACTACGACAATGCGTTGCGTGAGGCGGTCGCTGCCGTTTTGAACTCGCACCATGTACTGCCCAGACGATAAGTCATTGGTGCTAAGCGAGATAACATGCGGCGTTGACGGCGACAGTGGGCCATCGTGAAGCAAGCGGATCTGTCGTCCAAGCATGTCAAACAGCTCGACGCGTGTGCGCTGGGCCGTGGCTGTGGTGAGGGTAATCGTTGCCTGCCCGCGTACGGGCTGTGGTGCAATCGAGAGCACGATTGGCGTCTCTGTCAGGTGGCGCACAACCTGCTTGTTAGCCACGGCTGTTGTGGTGCCGTCGTGGTCGTGTTGCAGCAGCCGAAACTGATGCGTACCGTATGCGAGTGCCTCGGTTGTAAAGGTATACTCTTGGGGAACAGACGTCGTCCCCATGCCAGGTATAAACCCAAGGTCGCGCCACGCTCCGGTGGTATCGCGGCGATGCTCCAGCGTAAAGCCGCTGTTGTTCGTTTCGCTAAGCGTGCGCCACAACGCCTGCACGCGATCGCCCTGTAGGCGAAGCGAAAACGTGCTTAGTTCAACCGGAAGCACGCCGTTTCCCACATCCACAACGGTGAAAATGACATTGCTTTCGTACTGCCCGTCGTCGCGGCAGAGCGGATCGTCTGCACCACACGAGGCATAGCCAATGGCATCAGGTTCTACGTCGAAGCGGCGATCGGTACTCTGCTGCCATACGCTAAGCTGAAGTGCTTCGCCATCGGCATAGCCGTCGATCTCGGATGGATCAACAGCATCAGCGGGGCCTGAAATGGAGAGGACACGGCTTTGATCGTCGGTGGCATCCCACACGGTGCGCCCGGCACAGACGTCTTCATCGGTGAAGAACGCGATCTCGTCACCCGTGCTGAAGCCGTCGGATCCATTGGGGAACTCAACAACTACATCGCTTGCAAACTGCACGGTGGCGTTGTCAACGTTCGGCTCATCGGGACAGTCGGTAAACGGAGACGACTGCGCATAAACGGGCGGCCCGTGGCCTATTCCCCACAGGCTGATACAAAATAGAACAAAAAGGCGGAGCGTCGTCGCTGTGTTCATAGACACCTCGTGGGTTGAATGGAGCGTGGGGACAGTGGCATAAGCGTGGAGGACCCCCAGCCTATGCTATTTAAAAACGCGGGGACAGCGAACGAACTATGAACGACTTGTGCGGTGCACGAAGACGATCATATCTGGCACGCACATCTTATACTTCGGTTGCGCCCTTCGTGGGCAAAACGGGGGGCCTGGCACGGTCTGCGTGTCAGGTGCATAGGCATTCATCGTATAGTGCATCCGTGGAGACGCCTCCTACAGCACACGGCATACGGCCCCTGGCAAGGAGCAGCATGCCGTGTGTTGTGAGAAGTCCAGCACGAGGTCGAGCGTGGGGCCCTACCGCACCACCGTTAGTCGGCGCGATTCGGTATGCCGATCGGTCTGTACGCGGTAGAAGTACGTGCCGCTGGCCAGCCCTTGGGCCTTGATGTCGAGTTCATGCGTACCAGACGACATCGAGCGGTCGAGCCAGGTTGCCACGCGCTGCCCAATCGTGTTGTACACCTCGATGCGTACGTGCGTGTTTTCGGGCAGTGTGAAGGTAAGCGTTGCCTGACTGCGTACCGGATTCGGGGCGTGCCCCTCAACCGCAAAGCCTGAGGCGGACGCCGGGGCCTCTACATCGGCGCGGTACACAGCCTGCGGTTCAAACACGAGGCCATCGGCGTTGGTATCGCTTAGCACATTACGGACGCTGTGTACGTCAACCGCTTCGGGCTCGCTGTTGGGGTGCTGCGTGTAGATGGTGAGTGCATCGCCACGCTGGGCATGGGGCGCATTCGAGACCGAACTGGGGCCGCGCACGTTGGCCACCAGGGCTCCATCTGCAATGCGGCCATGGCCTACACGCTCGCCCTGATCGGTTTCGACCCAGATGCGGATGTCGGGATCCCAATTCGTGCCCGTGGCCACCAACACCGCTGCCGACTCGTACCCGCCCGAGGCCTCGGCAGATGATGCCGACCGCGCCAGGGCCTGCAACTGGCTGGCCCCACTGGCTCCAGATGCCTCTGGATACTCCAGCGTTGCATCGGCTGTGACGTAGGCCATGTAGCCTTTGCCGGGCCCCATCACGTCGATGGTGTTGATCGGGTCGTCGGGGTCAGGCAGGTAGACCGCCCCGGTCATATCCTTCATGAAGATGAGGTCGTCGCCCAAGCTGGCGATGGCGTCTTCCACATCCATAGGCTCCGTTGGCAGGTACGGGATAAAGTTCCACCCGTGCGACAGCTCCACCGGGTCACTGGCGGGCCGTGCGGTGCCTTCCACCGGCAGGTCTACCGCGCTCGTCACGTAGATCTGGTAGGCTTCGTCGGGCATCCACGTGTCGAGCACGTCCAGGTCGTAGTGCGGACTAAACGGGCGTCCGCGGTCGTCTTTTACGAGAATCACCTCATCAAGAATCGGAGCCAGTACCTCCTCCATCGGGCGCGGATCGTCGATCATGCGCGTGGAGATGATATTCCACCCCGCATCCAGGGCAACGGTCTGTTCGGACGCCGTGGGGGCGTCATCAATCGGTGGATTATCTTCGTAGGATGCGATGTGCCCCATCCAGTCGCCTTCGGGCCAGGCCTCGTTCGCCCAGGTGGCCAAGTCGTGCAGCACCTCGTAGGCCACGCCGTACTCGCCAAAGTTCTGAAGCGCGGTCCAGAAGTGATCGGCGTAGGTAAAGCGGTCGTAGCTGTGCATGTACTGTGGCACGTGCGACTCGGGTTCGAGGCCGTGCTGATCGTCTTCCAGGCGGGCCCAATCGTTCATATCCGTGGCTGCGAGTCCATCGGCGTAGGCGCTCATGATGACGTTGAGCGCCTGGCGGTACTCGTCGTCAGGCATGTCGCGCAGCGGACCGCCCCAGAAATGTGCCTTGTCGGCAATGGCAGGCGTTAGGTGGCGCATGTACCAGCCCCTTGGTTCGGTGTCGGAGTGGTCATTCGGCACCGTGTGCGCTACCTGTACCATCTTCATATACGACACCAGGTAGCGCCAGTAGTGGCGTTCGGGGGCATTCACCGCCGACAGATGCTGGTAATGGTACTTCCAGTCTACCGGCTTTAACCCAGTGGTCAGCGCCGAACCGGGATTTAGCGTAATCTGGTGCTGGTACCACGCCGTATCGTGATACAGATCCATGATTTCATTATTGGATCCTTTGCCGCCAATAATGTGCGGTGCCATGTCAAACATCACCCGCGAGAAGCTTGTCCACTGCCGAGGTTCGGCCTCTTCGCTGTAGAGATCCTGCGCATGCTCTTCGTTGTGATGGGGTTGAAAGATCTCGAACGTCTTCACCAGCCCCCACTTCATGGGCACTTGTCGTGCAATCTCGTAGTCGTACGGGGCAGGTGCACCGCTCGGCGGAGCCCAGTCGTTCTTCAGGTAGCGCCACAGCTCTTGCGCAGCACGCTCAGCCGACTCCTCTACGCGCCACGGACGGTCTTCGTTGATGCGATCAGGCACCTCGTTCACGTAATAGTCCCACGCATCGCTATTCTCGAACTCATTGTCCCACACGTCGAGCGGATGAAACTCGGGCAGCCACTCGTTCCAGTCGGGCATTTGGAGGCTGACGGGCGTTTCGCGCATGTTCAATGGGTCGTCAATGGAGAAGGCATCGGGCGTGATGCCGTTCGGGAAGACGTGGTCGCGCATCTCGGAGTCGCGCTCCAGCACCCACTCGGTGCCTGCGCCGGCAGCCCAGTACGTCTGGTCCATCGCATCCATCGACTCGCCGCTGGTGCGATGGTCCGACTCGCTGCGCGAGGCAATGGAGGTGCCGCCCGGCTGATACGGCGGCTGCCATGGGCGCCCAGGCGGGGCAATCGTCTGGCCATCCGATGTCTCTATGGTAATGGAACGAATGTATGCCGCAATCTGCTTACCCTGCGCTTCGCTCAGTCCGTGAAACTCGCTGCGCTGTTCAATGGCGTAGTTTGAGTACGCAAAATACTGCAAGTCGTAGCCGCCATCCACGTGGCAGTCATTGCACGAAGCACGAATAGTGGGGCCGTCCCACCCCTCCACGAGCAGATCGCGCTCGTTCCAGAGGGTGCGTCCTGCTTCGATATCTGACGTGCTATCAAAGCCCTCGGGCGCGGTCCACGTGCCAGGATCATCCCACGTTGTTGGGGTACCGGCTGAAAGATTGGCATCCCCTGCCGACTGCACTTCGAGGGCCAGAATCCGATAGCCCATCGACGGGTCGCCGAATCCGTTATCGCCGGCGGGGTAGTTCATGCGAAACTGCACCACGTTCTGCCCCTCCTGCACATCGCCAAGGTCATTCAGGGGGATGCGAAAGCGCACCGTGTGCATGGGACCGTCGATGCAGCGCACACTGGCCTCTGGCTCTTCGCACTCAACCGTGTCGTTGTTGATGTTGAGCCACGCGCCGCCGTTCAGCCGCACCGACGCCTTATCGCTGTCGTATCCACGCGTGTCGGTGTGATGGTACGGGTACCCGATAGAATGCGCCCGCATGTACACATGCGCAGCGGCCTCTGCATCCGCCACCTGAAGCGATACCGAACGCGTATAGCCGTCAGGGCCCATCACCTCAATAGGAAAGACCAGCTCATCGTCCGCATCCGAGGACACGACCGTGAGCTGAAAGGCGGCGGCCAGGGCGAGTACGCTGAAGCAGAAAACAATAGCCACGGCCTGAGTAGCCGGGCGCTTCCACAGCGTCTGTAAGGCCGAGCGCAACTGCGAGATGTACGAGGTTCTAATCATAGCAACCGTTGAATATATGCAGGTGAACATCCGCCGAGCGATCTTCTCGACGGCACCTACTATCTACTCAAGGGGCATACCACGCTGCACCATTGGCGTATATTCGTGGGCGTGGAGCAATGGCTCCGATATCCAAAAGCGCTTTTTGGGTGTTTGATGAATCTGGGGCCGCAGTTCGTTTTCGAAGGGTAATGGATAGATACGCCTGCATGTAGCACACAAACGTGCGCAAGATATACCAAGACGAAATGAGAAGATGTACAATAAGGCATACCTGGATAGGTAGGCTATTACTATTGTACCCCATACTGGTCCCATTTGTCATGAATGGCCTGGGCCCGAGTCCGTAGCGCCTCGTAGGCGGGGGCTGCAACTTTAGTTTGTAATTTTTCTTTTTGGGCCCGCCGGGCTGATTCGGCCTCGCTGTCGAGCGTTGTTTTCAACCGAATGCGTGCCACATTTTTACTCGTTGGGGAAAAGATGGAAAAATTGCACTCAAACCTATCGTTTACCGCTTCGAACACCTGGTCGATGGGGCCGGTGGTCATTGAGAACGGGCTCACTACCATGCGATCCAGGTAGGGCGTAAGGGCTTCATAGAACCGAATGTAAGCGCGCATCCCCTGCTCCAACCCGATATACGGCCAGCGGCTAATCAGCGATACCACAGCATCTGCCGGGTCGCGCAGCGTAACCAGCACGGGCACGCTCTGCTCTACCGCCTTGATGATCTGTGCCGGCGCGTGCAGGTGGTGCGCCAGCCGCACGGGGCGCTCCTGGCACGACTTGAACGCCACCGTGGCAAAGCTATTGCCCGATCCCTGAAACCCGTCAATGACGAGTTCGGTGTCGGGCAGCACCTGACACTCGCGCACGTCGATGTGTCCGCGCATCTTCCACTGCGTCCACCACACCGTAGCTTGATGCAGCGGAGCCAGCCACGGCGTAGCTGCACAGCGGGTGCGAAGTTCAAATTTGGCTTGCAGGGCGCGGTCTTTCAACGTGGTAAGCATGGGGGAGGCAGATTTGGTTTGGCTAAACTGAGGACGGACTACGCGTTGACATAGGTACGCAAAGTCACACGGCGAAGCGCGTCTTCAAACTGGGCATGCATGCGCTCTAATCCATAGCCTGTGCGCACGTGGGCAGCGCCGGTGCGGGCGAGGGCCGCCGCCCAGTCCGGGTCATCGAGGAGCGATTGGCAGGCTGTGGCTAGCGCGGTTGCGTCGCCAGGGGGCACGAGGAGTCCGCTGTGTTGGGGACGAATAATTTCGGGTACGCCGCCGGCTTCGGTGGCCACCACGGGGCGCTCAGCCAGCAGTCCTTCAGCCACCATGCGCCCGAACGGCTCGGCGGCGGTGGAGGTGTGCACTACGATCGTGCAGGCGGCCATGAGTTCAGGGATGTCGGACCGGTGCCCGGCAAAGTGCACACGTCCGCGCAGGGCGGGATGCGCAGCCTGGGTGCGCAGTCGCTCGGCGTACGGCTCGTCGCCGGGGAAGGCGGCTTCGCCCACAATGAGCGCGTGGGCCGTGGGCAGGTCGTGCAGTGCCTCCAGCAGTACGTGCTGCCCTTTCCACTCAGCCAGACGGCTGAACACGCCCAGCACCGGGGCATCATGGGTCAGATCGAACGCCGTGCGGAGTGCCAAGGGATCCTTCTGGCAGGCGCGGTCGAAAGGCGCGGGGTCGAGTCCGTTGGGAATCTCAATAACCGGCCCGGTACCGCCGCCCTTGGCAAAGGCGCGGGCGGTGGCGCGGGAGTTCACGGCCACGAGGGCCGCGCTGGCGTTGGCGATGCGCGTTACCAGCTGGCGCTGCATCCAGCCAAAGTGCTCGGGCGTGAGCAGGTCGTGCACCATCCAGATGAGTGGGGTACCGGTCCGCTGGGCAGCCCAGGCGGCAGGCAGCAGCGCCTTCTGCGAGTTGGCGAAGATCACATCGTACGACCGGGCTTGCTGGGCTACGGCGTGCGCGGTGCGAGCCAGTGCCGGGAGGGCGCGCAGCCCTTGCATCCAGGTGCCGCTTTTGCGCACGCGTTGCAGCGCGGCGCCGGATTCGAGTATACGGTGGGGCAGACCGTGCGCCTCCAGCTGCTCGGTGAAACGGCCCGGTTCGAACGTCACCACGGTACTCGTGTCCGCATACGGGCGCGCCAGATCAAGCAGAAAGAGCTCGGCCCCGCCCAGGGCGCCGCTGTGGTCAACAAAGAGGATGCGGGGAGACATTGGAGTCACCAAGGGGGAAGTTGAAAGCAATCAGGCTGAGCATGCGGTGTTGTAGACGTGGCGCGTAGCGGCGGCAATCTGTGGCCAGGCGAAGCGGTCGTGCGCGTAGGACGCACAGGTGGCCGCATCGGGCACCGCGAGGCGTCCGTGTAAGGTCTGGCTGAGAGTTTCGTGCAGCGCCCCCGCCGACGTATCCGGCAAAACGAGGCGAGGCGACAGGCCGCGCACCACCTCGGGCAGTCCGCCCACAGGCGTTACAAACACCGGGGTCCCACAGGCCAGTGACTCGACGGTGGTCAGTCCGAAGCCCTCCCATGCGGTGGTGGGCACCACGCTGAGCGTAGCGGCCTGGTAGGCCCGTGGCAGGTCGGCATCGGGCACAAAGCCGAGCAGGCGCACATGGTCGTGCAGCCCGCGCTCGTCGATGGCCTGCTGCAAGTCATCATGGAGCGGACCGGTACCGGCAATGCACACCAGCACGTCGGGGTGGGTGTGGCGGAGGCGGTCGGCGGCGTCGAGCAGTGTAAAGAGGCCCATCCGATGCGCCAGGCGGCGCACCGTAAGCACGATGGGTCGGTCGGTCGGCCACCCCAGCGCCGCACGGGCAGCACGAGGCAAGCCAGCATGGAAACGATCGGTATCCACGCCGCCAGGAACGACGTGGACCCGATCGGAATCGACACCGTAGCGGCGCACCAGCACGGTGCGAAACGCCTCGGAGAGCACGATGAAGCGGTCGGCACGTTGGTAGACGCGGCGCTCCAGGGCATGCTTCAGGCGTACGCGCAGCGAGCGGTCGCCCTCGGTGTCGGACTCCAGGGCCCAGGGCCCATGGAAGTGCATTACAAAGGGAAGATTGGTATCGGGTAGCGGCCAGCCGTACAGCGCAAAGTGGCAGGCCAGCACGTCGTAGTCGCCGCGCTGCAGATCGGTGCCGATGCGTGTGCGCGCTGCCCAGAGCCGGGCGGGGAGCGCGTCGCTTCCGCGTGCAAAGGCGCGCACAGCACCTGGGCGCTCTGCTTGGCGGGGTTCGCCGGTGACCCAGGTGCGAGCTACTACCTGCGCATCCGCAAAATGCGTAGTCAGGCCGTGCACCATGCGGTCGAGGCCGTTGCCAGGCGCCTCCGGAAACCAGTCCATGCCTACGGTGCACACGCGCAGTGGCGCAGGCGGAGCGGCGAGCGGAGCGCGCGAAGCAGAATGACGGCGTGTAGCTGTAATCATAGGAGCACGGTCAGGCGTATCCAAACGAACGGCGATTTACGGTGGTGATGGTGCGCGCCAGCGAGCGGCTGGAGGGCGGCAGGTCGTGTTTCCAGCGCTCATCGAGCTCAATGCCGCGGTCTTCGTAGCGCATCGGGTTGCCCGCAATGGTAAACTGGCTGCCGTCGCGGAAGTCGGTTACGGCTTCGGGCACGTACGGCACGCCGATCATCTGGCAGGCCTGCTCGAATGTGTCGTGGGGCGCGGAGGCCAGCGTTTCGTACTGCATGAGCAGGTAGTCATCGTCCGTAAGGTGATGTTCGGCAATCCGCCCAAACAGGTGGTTCTGGATGACCCACGCCGTAGACTGCCGCGCGGTGTAGTAGAGGCGCGGCACGGCGCTCGGCCAGTGCGGCGACTGCACCCACGGCTTCGTGACCGAGTACGCAAACCCGCATGGATGCTTCACCATGTGCACCACCTTGATGGTGAATCGCCCCGATCGCAGCAGCCACAGCAGCCGGTACGGGTCTTTCGAAGCGTCCACAATCCACTCAGGGCGCGTGCCTGTGCGCTCCGTTACCAGATCGCGGAAGTGCCGAAACAGCGCCTCATTGTTCGCACCGTACTGGTCGATCTGCGCCTGTATGCGAGGCGAAAGCGGCCCCGGCTCAAAGTCGTTCCAGCGTCGCCAGCGCACGGTGCGCCCGCCGTCGTGATGCTCGCGAAAGTGATGCAGTTGCGGCCTCGGCTGGTGCAGCGGATCCACGCGCGCCTCCATCTCCTGCCAGAACGGGCACGTCTGCACATAGTGGCCCGAACCGCACGGACGCACGCCGCCCAGCATAATTTCGTGCGGCCACAGATGCACCTCGCCACACGTAGCCAGGTGCGGATGCGCGCCCAGCATCGACTCAAACAGCGTGGTACCGCTACGCCCAATGCTGGCCACATAAATCAGGTTAATGCGATCGGTAGACATAAGAAACAGCCGTTAAACAATAGGTTAGGCGAAGCCAAAGAGCCTCCATCAAGAGACCTGCAACGGTTTATCTATGAGGGATGCATAGGCGGCGGCATGTTGATGGGCAATCGCAGCCCACGAAAACTCCGATGCTCGAATCAGGCCCAGGTCTGCCATGTGCTGGCGTCGTTCGGAGTCGCGAAGCAGTGCCGTGAGCGTGGAGGCAAACGCGCTGTCGCCAACCAGTGCGCCGTACGTGCCGCCATCGAGCACATAGTCGGCTCCTGGATTGGGCGAAGCCACCACAGGCGTGCCGCTGGCCATCGCCTCGATATACGGCAGGCCGAATCCCTCATACACGCTCGGATACGCAAACACCCAGGCCCGCCGGTACCAGGCCGCGAGCGTGTCGTCGTCAGGGCGGTCGAGCACACGCACATTCGAGTGCGCCCGGCAGGCCTCCGACACCGTATCCGACACCATCACGAGCTCGGCCTCGGGCACGGCGGGCAGCACGTGGTCGCAGAACTGCTCAAAGAGCCAGGCCCCGCGCTTGCGTCCGGTCCACGTGCCCACAAAGAGCAGCGTGGGGCGCTCGGCCTTGAGGCCGGGATGAAAGCGGTCGAGCGAGACGCCGTTCGGCATGCAGCGGTCGGCGTGGTAGCGGGCCTCGCACGGCGGACTAATTGCCCACACCTGACTTGCCCGCCGCGCTGCCACATGCTCCAGCGGGTACACGGCCCACTGCGCCAGGCGACGCTTGAGCGAGGTGGCGGTGCGGGCTTCGTCCAGCGCAGAGCCGTGCATCGTTCGCACCGAGGGGGTGCCACGGCGCATCCAGAACCAGTCATCGCCATGCAGATGCACCACATCGTACTCCGCCAGATCCACCCGATTCAGGAGCGCGGGCAGCACAAACCAGCGCGCCCATGAGCGGTCGGCCAGCCACTGGTGGGTCGGAAACAGCTGGCGGTGCTGGTAGGGCGCGTCGCTCGGTGCGGGAGTGAGGCTGAGCACCGTCACGTTAAGCCCTGCGTGCACGGTAAGCGCCGTGGCCAGGCGATGCACCACCGCCTCCACGCCCCCCACCTTGCGATGCGGCTCAGGCAATGTTGTATGGTAGAGCGCGATGTTCATGTAGACGGTGTGAGCGAGCGATTAGAGGCAGTGGGAGAAGCAGCGTCCGATCCATTGGTAGCAAGATCATCGGCGCCACGATCGAGGTCTTCGCCGGACGCGTCGTCGGCGTGCTCCTCGTGATAGCGGCGAGCCGCCACGGCAAACGCCATGCAGCTCCAGAACACGCAGCCCTTGATTTCGCTGACCTGGGGGCCCATGAGCATGAGAGCAAAGTAGGCCACGGCAATGCCCGAGACCAGGATCGCAAACCGATCTGACGACGGCGTATCCCGGATCACAGGAATCATCATTAGAAAGAGGCCCAGCACATAGAGCCCGCCGCCAATCCATCCCAGCTGGTAGAGGATGGTCACAAAGTCGCTGTCGAAGGTGCGTGCGCCGAGGCCCTCACCAATGGGGCTGAAGAGCAGTTCGATGCCGATGGTCGTGTACATGCGCTGGCGAGCTTGCAGGCTGCCATCGCTTTCAAGGTTGCTGAAGGTTTCCATGCGCTCACCAGCCTGCTCCCCGATTTCGCCCGACATAATGAGCGGTACGGTGACGGCTGACACGAGCACCAGGATGGCAATGACGCGTCCACGGCTGGCGTTTTGCAGGCGCAGCATGCTATACGAGAGGGCCAGCACCCAGCCGCCCCATGCACCGCGCACGAGCGATACCAGAAACGCGAGGTAGCCCGGAATGGGAGCGAGGCGTCCGATGAGGCCCTTGCCGTCAAAGAGCAAGACCAGGCCCGACATGAGCACCATGGCAAAGGGGCCGGGCGAGTTGAGGGTGCTGAACACGCGAATCTCAAACGGTTCAGGCTTGCCGAGCGAAATCATGCGAGAGCCCTCCATCCAGAGCACGTCCCACGGCGGCGCGACAAAGAACTGGTACAGGCCGTAGGCGCCCAGCAGAGCCACGCCCCACATAAACGTGGTACGGAAAACCGACCGCAGGCGCGGGTATTGCCGCCATCGCACGAGCACAAACAGGGCCATGAGCAGCGGACACACCCAGTCGAGTAGCACCGTGGTGGCGCGGAAGGGATCGACCTTGGTCATTCCCACGAGGTAGCCGTACAGAATAGCCACAAAGCAGATGAGCAGCGGCACGCCCATGCGGCGCGTAAGCACACGCCCAAAGCGGGGCAGATCAATCAGAATGACAAGCGTGGCGGCATAAGGAGCCAGTAGCGAGAACGCAGCGCTCGGCGGCGTAAAGGAGCCCAGGTGGTAGTCGATAATGCGCCGCACAAACGGCGATAGAAACCACAGCCACCAGATAAAACCGAGATAGAGCGCCGGACTGGAGATGTAGAGCCAGGCGCCTACAACAACGCTTACGCCCATGTACGACAGGCTAAGCAGCCGGAGTGCGGACGGATGCGCGCTCAGGAAGAGCATGCCATACATCCCAAAGGCAATGAGGATGATACCGCCTGCTAAAAGAGGCGACCGCTTGGGGTCGCGAGCAATGTCGGCAAGGGTGCGAATCATGTGAAGGAGCGGGTGCGCGTGAACGGGGCCGTGTAGCGGTGCGGGGGCGGAACCATGGGAGCCACGGCAAGCGCGCGCTCGTACTGCGACGCGATGACCGGCCACTGAAAGTGGTCGAGGTAGAAGCTCTGGGCCCCACGCCCCAGTTGATGCTGAAGCGCAGGCGTGCTCACGATTTCGGTGAGGGCCTGCCCGAAGGCATCGGGGTTGTCGCGGGGTGTCATGGTAAAGGCAGATCCAGCCGCGTCGTGCAGGAGCATGTCAGTTTGGGGGCCGCTGGTGGTAAGCACAGGCAGCGCGTGCTGGAGCCCAGCCAGGAAGGCGCCGCGTCGCGTAGATACGCCCTTGTGATAGGGCGCCAGGTAGACATCCATGGCGCTAAGGTGATGCGACACGCCAGCAGCGGGGAGCGCGCCCGTGCAGTGGAGGCGCACATCTGGAAAGGCAGTGCGAATACGATCTACGCCAGGTCCAATGTACAGAAGCAGGGGACGGTGGCCGTCGGCTTCGAGCTGCTGCATGCCCTGACGAATGTGGTCGAAGAGCCGCGAGGGGTGGCCGCGTCCAAAGAGGCCCAGCACACAGGCGTCAGAAGGCAGCCCGGTGCGGGCGCGTGCATCGGCCTTGGTGAGTGCAATATGGGGCATGTTAGAGCCTACAGGGATGTGCGTGCACGGCGTATCCGGAAACCACGAGTCAAAGCGCTCCACCCACAGTTCAATCGCAAAGATGAGGTGGTCGGCCAGGCGTCCCAGCTTTTTGAACTGGCGGCGCTGCCAGAGCGACATTACAAACAGGCGAATAGAGTCGGGCGGCATGAAGGGCTCGTGCACGGTAACGGCAATGCGCAATTGGGGACAGCGCGAGCGCACGTCGCTCAGGGTGGATACAAGGGCGGGCGCATAGCCGCG
>NZ_JAWOAR010000104.1:0-6320 GCF_046498435.1 Longimonas sp.
CCCGGCCAAAGGTCTCAACGCTCTTCCAGCCTTCCGCGCCGCTAAGCACTGCACAGACCGCAATAAAGAGAACGTTAACTAACGGATGCGCCTTGCGCCGGTCCATTCGCGGATCCTCCAGCTCCTGAAAATGATCAAGGAGCGACCGGGCTCCATCTGAAGACGTATCTGAAGACGTATCTGAAGACGTATCTGAAAACGACGACATAGGGCCTGATCCAGCTGATTAGGGAGCTTTTGAACCTCTCTCCCTCAATATACAACAGCAGATCATTTTAATGAGGTAGCCCTTACCGGGGAGGAAGGGTAGGATGGAGGGGAAAATACGCATCTGAACCCAACCTTTCAGGGTTGACACAGCACTACGCCCCCCCTTACACCGTTACCCCTTCGCGACTCTCTTTGAGCACCGTCGCAGAGGCCTGCAGACCTTCGTGCTCAGCAGCAGAGAGTTTCGGCGTGACACGACCGGCAATGCCATGGCGGCCCACCACCGCAGGCAGGCTCAGGCATACATCGTCGATGCCATACGCCCCGTTGGCGCGCACGCTCATGGGCAGTACGCTGCGCTGGTCCTCGATTACAGCCCGCACAATGCGTGCAATCACCACGCCAATAGCGGTGTCGGTGTGCCCCTTTCGTTCAATGATCTGATACGCGGCATCGCGGGCATTCTCGAAAAGCTGCTGCATCGCAGCCTCGTCGAAGTCTATGCCGCTAATCGGGCCTTCTTTGATGCGCTGGTTACCGATCGTCGCATTGCTCCAGATAGGCACCTCCGAATCCCCATGCTCGCCCAGAATGTAGGCGTGCACCGAGCGCGGATCCACCCCGTAGTGGCGGCCCAACAGTGCCCGAAACCGCGCCGTATCCAGCAGCGTGCCCGTCCCGATGATGCGCTCATCCGGACGCTCCGACAGCTCTTGCGTCACGTACGTGAGCACATCCACCGGATTCGTAGCCACTACGAGCATCGCATTGGGGGCATGCTCGTCGAGCTGGGCCACAATCTGCTCAAAGATGCGCACGTTGCGCTCCAGCAGCTCCAACCGCGTCTCATCCGGACTCTTCTGGCTGGCTCCTGCCGAAATCACGATAAGCTGCGCATCAGCCATGTCGGCGTAGTCGCCTGCGCGAGCCGTCACGTTGCCCACCAGCATCTGGCCGTGCATCAGGTCCATGGCCTCGCCCTCGGCGCGCTTATGGTCCAGGTCGTTCAGGATAATTTCGCTGGCCAGGCGCTGGTTGAACAGGGCATAAGCCGCAGCTTTGCCCACATTGCCAATACCGACGATTCCAATGGTGCGCCGTTGAATCATAGTGGGATACGAGGTTGAGTGCAAAAAAACCAGCACTCATATACACGCAGCACGCCCCCTGCGTATCCCCACAGCGCTGTTTCCTGAAGCGCTTCTACACGGCCGAGGCGATGAAGAACAATGTAATCACAAACGTAATAACCATCACCAGCCCAACCGTAAGCGCCCACCGGCCCGAGGTGCGAGCGGTATGAAAGGGAACCTCCACCGCTTCGGGTGCCTTCGCCTCGGACTTCGCCCCCGCGTCCGACGTAGGGGCCTGCGCTGCTTTGCGGTTGGCCTGGGTGGTGTCATCGGCCGATCGGCTCGCGACAAACTCCGCCGGATCGCTCCAGTCGCTCCCCGCATCTTCGGCCCGCACGCGCCAGTGCCACGTCGACCCGTCGATGGGCAACAGCCCCGACAGTTCGGTCACGGTCGTGTTATCAACGGTAAAGTCTACGTGCAACGGGTCGAACGTCTCGCGGCGGCTGATTTGTAAGCGGTAGGTATCGGCCCCCGGATAGCTGCTCCAGTGGAACTCCGCCATGCGCCCGTCAACGGTCTGGCCGTCGGTCGGCGTTTGCGGACGCGGGGCCTGCGGCGCTTCGGTGCGTGGGGCGGGACTGCTGGTTTTTAGTTCAGGCATAATCAGATTGTAGAATCAAGTTAGGGGGATGCGAAGGTCGGGCGCGCTGGTTGTCGCGATTCACAAGCGCGAAGGCGGCGTCGCGTCGGTGTCGGGGTCGTCCTTGGAGGTGGGGCCGGGTACATCATCCTCCATAAGGATGCGCATCGCAGGCGTTTCCACATCGTCGTACTGCCCGTCGCGCACCGACCACACAAACGCGGCCACCCCGGACCCAGCCAGAAGCAGTGCCAGCGGAACTAAAAGATACAATACGTTCATAGCAGTTCGTTTCGTTGCATGTAAGTAAAGACAGGCATGAAGTTGGGGTTTTGTGCGTTTCAAACCGGTATCATGTGCGCCCCGACGTTACTTCATACACGCTCTCATTCGTACGGTGCTTCGTTTCACATACGTGTTTGATCTATATGATTGTACGGAATCCCTCCCCCTACATCCCCCTCCTCCAAGGGGGACTTCATGAGGGCGCCCATGGGTCCTTCCTCCCCGGTATCTGTTTAGCCCTCTCGTTGCATGGCACAAAAAGCATGACCTTCTTCGGCCCCTCTGCCGTGCGACGTACGTTTTATAGGGGCTCCGCCACCAACGTGCTTTCCAGACCATCTTGCGTTGCACGTATCTCGAATCTCACGAACAAACCTGCTTACTCATGCCAACCATTCGCCGCATTGCACAGTCGCTGGAACAGTGGGCCCCGCCTGCATCCGCCCAAGACTACGACAACGTCGGCTTGCAGGTCGGTCGGGGGGATACGGAGGTGCAGCGTGCCGTACTCGCGCTCGACCTGACCCACGATGTGCTCGATGAGGCCATTGACGCCGGGGCCGAGCTTATCGTGACGCACCACCCGCTCATCTTCCAGCCGCTCAAGCACGTCACGGGTAGCGGATACGCCAACAACCTGGCGCTGCGACTGGCCGAGTCCGGCATCGCACTGTACAGCATCCACACGAACCTCGATGCCGCGCCCGGTGGCGTGTCGTTTGCGCTGGCCGAGCGCCTGGGTGTGTCCAAGCCCACGTTCCTTGCCCCGATGGATGACGCCACGTGCAAGCTCGTCACCTTCGTGCCCGAATCGCATGCCGAGGCGGTACACACCGCGATGGCCGATGCCGGTGGCGGACGCATTGGCGACTATGACGCCTGCGCGTTCCGAACCCGCGGCACCGGCACATTTCGTCCGGGCGAGGGCACCAATCCGCACATCGGCACGGCCGGAGGCGAGCTGGAGACGGTCGAGGAGATCCGCCTGGAGATGGAGGTGACGCAGTGGGCGTTGCCTGCTGTGCGTGCGGCGATGCACCAAGCGCATCCTTACGAAGAAGTGGCCCACGACGTGTACCCGCTCGACCAGTCCACCACGCAGGCCGGGATGGGCGCGATTGGCATGCTCGATGGGGTCATGCCGCTCTCGGCGTTCCTGGACCGCGTATCCAGTCAGTTGGATGCGGAAAGCCTGCGCTACGCCGGAACGCCCGATGCACCTGTAGAGCGCGTTGCCGTGTGCGGTGGCGCGGGCAGCAGCCTCGTAGGCGCCGCCCAGGGCGCGGGCGCGGATGCATACGTGACAGCCGATGTGAAGTACCACGACTTTTTCCGCGTGCTGGGCACAGACACCGGTACGCCTCAGATGGCGTTCATCGACGCGGGGCACTACGAAACGGAAGCCCTCACCGAATCCCTCCTACGCGACTGGCTCGCCGAGCGCTTCCCGGCGGTCACCTGGCAGCGCACCAGCCACCGCACCAGTCCCATGCGCACGTTTGTGGGCGATGCAGGGTGAGCGGCCACACGCCCATATACTATCGTAGGGACACGACGCGCCGTGTCCCTACCTTCTCTCCGGTAAAAATCCCCTTCACCCACGCCGTCCCAGCGTAAGGGTGAGCGTGCGGCGGGTGCCGTCGCGTTCAATGGTGAAGCGGAGTTCGTCGCCGGGGCGGAAGTCGAAGATGCGCGCCACGTAGTCATCGCGGCTGTTGACGCGGGTGCCTTCCACCTCCAGAATCACATCGTACGGCTGGAACCCAGCGGCCCCTGCGGGCGAGCCAGGGTCGGTGTCGCGTACAATCAGGCCACGCACCTCCGAGAGGCCCAATGCCCGCGCAATGCGCTCGGTGACTTCCACCACATCGAGCCCGGTGTAGTGCGAACGATCGACGGATCCGTTGGTGCGCAGCCCCTCCAAAATCTCAACAGCGCGTGCGGACGGTACGGCAAAGCCGATGCCGACCGAGCCACCTGAATCCGAGTAAATCGCGGTGTTCACACCAATCACTTCGCCCAGCGCATTCACGAGCGGTCCGCCCGAATTGCCGCGGTTAATCGCCGCATCCGTCTGAATCATGTTGCGGTAGAGGCGTCCGTCGCGCTGCGATTGCAGGTTGCGGTTGGTGGCGCTAACTACGCCCACGGTAACCGACGGCTCGGCGGCTTCGAACAGCCCGAACGGGTTGCCCAGGGCGATGACCCACTCGCCCGGAATGGGATCGCTGTCGGTGTCGAACGTGAGGTGGGCCAGGTCCTCGGCATCAATCTTGAGCAGCGCCAGGTCGGTGAGGCGGTCGCTGCCCACGAGTTCGGCGGGATAGGTCTCGCCATCAGGAAAGTACACCTCAATATCGCGCGCATTGTTTACCACGTGTTCATTCGTCACGATGTAGCCATTGGGCGACATGACGAAGCCGGAGCCCATGCTGCGCGCCTCGCGGTACTGCGGGCGCTGCATGAAGTAGCGGAAGAACGGGTCGTTCGCAAACGGATCGCGCACGCGCTGCACCTTGCGCACGCCGATGCTAACCACGGCAGGTGTGGCGGCTTCCACGGCCTGCGTGACAGCGTTCTGGCGCGAGGCTTCGATGGTGGTATCGGCAGCAGCCGGGACGCTCGAAACAGTTTGCGCACCTGACGGGGCTGATGGGGCTGCCGCCGAAGAGTCGGGCAGGGCATTGCCCTCGCATCCTCCTGTACTTGTAGCCACGGGGACCAGCAGGATGATGCTAAACGCAAACGTCAGAACCCAGCGGGGCCATTGCCAGCGGGGCCATTGCTTGCCTGATGCAGACGGACTGATGCACATGGGGGTTGTGTGTTACGCCAGGTGCCCGGCGGCTTCTTTGAGAGCGGTGGTGTGGTCAAGCTGCTCCCACGAAAACTCGTTACGTCCAAAGTGGCCGTAGGTGCAGGTGCGCCGGTACTGCGGCTTGAGCAGCTCCAGCCGGTCGATGATGGCCGTAGGCGAAAGCTCGAACGTCTCGCGGACGGCATCGCGCAGGCGGGCATCTGGAATGACGCCGGTGCCGTTCGTGTCGATGTTGATGGAAACCGGCTCGGCCACACCAATCGCGTAGGCAATCTGCACAAGCGCCTCGTCGGCCAGGCCCGCGCCTACGATGTTCTTGGCCACGTGGCGGGCTGCATACGCCGCGCTCCGATCGACCTTCGAGGGGTCTTTGCCACTAAAGGCGCCACCGCCATGGCCGCCTTTGCCGCCATACGTATCCACAATGATCTTGCGTCCGGTCAGGCCCGCATCGCCGTGGGGCCCGCCGATTACAAAGCGTCCCGTGGGATTCACGTGCAGCTTCAGTTTGTCGTCGATGAGCTCCTCGTAGCGCTCGCCAAAGGCGCGGGGCAACAAGATGTTGCGCACGTCCTGTTTGATGCGATCGGGCTTAATTCCCTCGTCGTGCTGCGTGGAGACCACCACCGTGTCGATGCGGCGCGGGGTAACGCGATCGTCTTCGTATTCGACAGTGACCTGGCTTTTGCTGTCGGGGCGCAGGTAGCTCATCTGGTCGGTTTGCTTACGGATGTGCGCCAGCTCTTTCATGAGCCGGTGCGCATACGTAATGGCCATGGGCATGAGCGTGTCCGTTTCCTGGCAGGCGTATCCAAACATAAGGCCCTGATCGCCGGCCCCCTGCTCTTCTTTGCCATCGACGCCGAGGCTGATGTCGCTGCTCTGCTCGTGGATGCTGCTCAGCACGCCGCACGATTCGGCATCGAAGCGGAGGCGCGGGTCGGTGTAGCCGATGTCGCGGATGACGTCGCGCGCGGTTTCGCGCACATCGACATAGGATTCGGTCGTTACCTCCCCCGCCAGCACCACCAGACCGGTGGTAACCATGGTTTCGACCGCCACGCGGCTGTGCGGGTCATCGGCGAGAAGCGAGTCAAGAACAGCATCAGAAATCTGGTCGGCCACTTTGTCGGGGTGTCCTTCCGACACCGACTCAGATGTGAACAGGTAAGCCATAAGGTAAAGCGCGTACAGGGTGATCAGAACGAAAGAAACGGCCCGGCCACAGGGGACGCAGACCGCGAATCGCATCGTGAACGAGCGTTGCCGCACAGGGTTCGCTTCTGAAGAA
>NZ_JAWOAR010000121.1:0-14800 GCF_046498435.1 Longimonas sp.
GAATCTACCCCCGCACCAACGGCGCAACGAATTCGCATCCCCCTGAACACCCACATTGCCCACGGCGTTACGGATACTCCGACGGCTCTTTGCCACTAACCCCGAGGACGCATGGCTTTTTCTTTTGAGTATACGGCGTGGGATGACGCGCGCCACGGCGATCAGCGTCCGCTTTTTGAGCAGTTGAATGAACTCTTTCAGGAGTTGCTTCAGCATACGGCGGGTGATGCTGTGGAAGCACTGGAGTGGCTGACCCAACTGGACGAACAGTATGGCTTAACGGAGGAGTACGATGAGGGCATCGGCGACTTCATTGAGGAACTGAAGCGGCGTGGCTATCTGCGAGATGACGAAGAGGGGCAGTCCATTCAGATTACGGCGCGTACCGAGCGGGCCTTGCGAGAGCGCGCACTGGAGCGTGTATTCAACAACCTGCACAAAGACGGACGCGGTACGCATCGCACCCCATATCCTGGACAGGGCGACGAGCGGCTACCCGAAACGCGGCGTTGGGCTTTTGGCGATAACATCAACCGGCTCGATGTGACGGGGACGCTCTCGAATGCATTTCGTCGTAGCGGAATTGGCTCGGACTGGCACCTGAGCGAGGACGACTTCCGCGTGCATGAAACGGACCATCAGTCGACCATGGCTACCGTTCTCATGATCGACCTGTCGCACTCGATGGTGCTCTACGGCGAAGACCGCATTACGCCGGCGCGTAAGACGGCTCTGGCGTTGGCCGAACTCATCCAGACGCGCTATCCCGACGATACGCTCGATATCGTTGCGTTTGGCAACGAGGCCTGGGAGGTGGACCTAAAAGATCTGCCGTACTTGGAGGTCGGGCCGTACTACACGAATACACGCGCCGGACTGCAACGCGCTCGCGACATCCTGCATCGGCGCAAAAATCGCAACAAGCAGATCTTTATGATCACCGACGGGAAGCCCAGTTGCCATATCGAAAATGGGCGCATGTACCGCAACGCGTTCGGGCTGGATCGGCGCATCGTAAACAAAGTGCTCGACGAAGGCATGATGTGCCGTCGCGAAGGCATCACCATCACGACATTTATGGTAGCGCGCGATCCGCAATTGCAAAACTTCGTTCGCGATCTGACGGAAGCCAATCGGGGGCGGGCTTACTACGCGTCGCTCGACGATTTGGGCTCCTTCCTCTTCGAAGACTATGTACGCAACCGCCGCACGCACTTGCGCTAACGTGCACATGTGTTGTGCCCCCATCATCTGAATCCCCTTGGCAAGCAGCTTTCTATGACGCAGCGCGCCCCTTTTCGTCCCAAGCAGAGCCTTGGGCAGAACTTTATGCACGACCCCAACATGATTCGCAAGATCGTAGGGGCGCTAACGGCTCCGCCCGATGCGCATGTCGTTGAGGTTGGGCCCGGCACCGGAGCGCTCACCGAGGTACTCCACGACCGGTACAACACCTTCACTGCGCTTGAAATCGATCAGCGAGCCGTTGCCTACTTGAACGAACATCTGCCCAATGTTGACGTCCGCGAAACCGATGCGCTGGAGGCGAACTGGGCCGCACTGGCGGAGGAGAAAGGCGGACCGCTCTACGTGATTAGCAACACGCCGTACTATCTCACGAGCCAGATCTTGTTTGTTCTGTTGGATGCGCGGGCTGTGGTGCACGAAGCGGTGCTCACGATGCAGAAAGAAGTGGCCGAGCGCCTTGTCGCTACGCCGCGCACCAAAGCTTACGGCATCTTGAGCGTGCTGATGCAGCTCTACGCAAATCCAGAATACCTCTTTAGCGTATCGCGGCACGTGTTTACACCCCAGCCAAACGTGACCAGCGCTGCGGTTCGTTGCACCTACAACACATCCGAGGAACCTTCGGTAGACGTCGACTGGATGCGGAAGCTGGTGCGTTCAGCCTTCAACCAGCGCCGTAAAATGCTGCGCAATAGCTTGAGCCCATGGAGTAAAGACCAAGACCTAACACTTCCGAACGATTGGGGACGCCGTCGTGCAGAGGCGCTTCGTCCCCAGGAGTATGTGGAGCTTGCGGAGTATCTGGACGCCCATGCAGCCCCGCGTACCTCCACCGAATGATTTCGGACTGCGCTCCCTTCCTGATCTACGTGTCATGCCCGACTCTTCATCGCGCCCTGGTGTTCTCGAAATCGATGCGCAGTTTGTTGACGACATATCTGTGCTGGTGGATGCAGAGCAGCGGGGCATGGTCCTGAACCTGGCTGCCGACTTACATCCGGCCGATTTGGCGTTGCTCATGGGTCGTCTGCCCGAGGCGCAGGCACACACCATGTTTGCCTGGCTTCCGGATGCGCAATCCAGCGAGATCCTGATTGAGCTAAGCGACAGCCAGCGTCGCGACTTGCTTCGTGCGATTAATCCCGAGCGCCTGCGTCGTCTCATTGATGCGCTCGACACCGACGATGCCGCGGACGTCCTCAGCGACATGAGCGATGCGCAGGCATTGCATGTCTTGTCGGATTTGGAGGACACGCACGACGTAGCCGCGCTGTTGGAGTACGACGAGGAGAGCGCGGGCGGGATCATGGCCCGCGAATTTGTGTCGGTGCCTCCGTCATGGCCCCTGGATCGCGTCATTGAAGCGGTGCGTCAGCATGCCGAGGCTATCGACGACATCTATGCGGTATTTGTGGTGAACGATCATGACCAGCTTCAAGGGGTCGTTTCTCTGAAAGACCTGATGCTGGCTCCTGCCGACCAGCCGGTGCATACCGTAATGGACTCCGAGGTCGTCACCGTTGAAACGGATATGGATCGCGAGGAGGTCGCGCGCATCATGGAGCGCTACGACCTGGTGTCGCTTCCGGTGGTTGATGCCACAGGCGGCATGGTGGGTCGTATCACGATTGACGATGTGGTCGATGTGATCCGAGAGGAGGCCGAGGAGGATATCCAGATTATGAGTGGGGGCTCGGGGATTGAGCAGCCCGACGATACAGTATGGGCCGTAAGCCGAGGCCGGCTGCCCTGGCTCCTTGTAGGCTTGTTTGGTGCGGGGCTGTCGGGCTCGGTCATTGGGGGGTTCGAGGTGGCATTGGAGCAGGCCGTGGTGCTGGCTACGTTCATCCCCATTGTAACGGCAATGGGAGGCAACGCTGCGGTGCAAAGTGCGGCGATCGCCGTGCAGGGGCTGTCTTCGGGCGATCTGTGGATGGACGATATCGGACGCCGCGTGCTGAAAGAGATGACCGTGGCTCTGCTCAACGGGCTTATCCTGGCTGCGCTGCTCTGCATCACAATTGCTGTGCTCGGGCTGGGTAACGTGCAACTGCTTGTAGCCACACTGGGCTGCACCATGCTGACCGTGATTCTACTCGCCACGACAAACGGTGCGCTGGTCCCCTTCGTGCTCAAGCGACTGGGTATCGACCCGGCGAGCGCCATGGGACCGTTCGTGACCACGCTTAACGACATCATTGGGCTGACGGTGTACTTCATGTATGCCACGCTGATCTACTTGTGAGCCCCACTCTTACCCAACAGGCGCGTTGCACGTAGCACGTTATCGAGATTTGCGGCCTGGTCTGATATAGTAATCTGAGGGACAATTTCCGGCAAATCTGTTGCGAGAGAAACCACAATACCCGCACCTATTCCTTGGAGCATGTGAAGGAGACCAGAGAGCCGCTTTTCCCCTGAGAACGAATTGTGCTATGGGTGCAGAAGGTGCGGAACTCCCCATCGTCCTGTCATCCCGGACAATCCCGACAGCGTACGTGTTTAGCGACGTGCCGCCCAGGGGACGTGCAAGTGCCAATGGCATTCGCCCCACAGATCGCCGGCACCGCTTGCGTCCCGGGCAAAGACACAACAGAATAGACGTGACGCTACGGGTCGGACGCAGGAGCGTCCGAGAGAGATGGTGGCGTCACGAGCGGTGTCTGTGCCAAGTTAGTGGGGCAGAGGGCCTCGAAGGGGCATGCCAGTTGTCCCCCTGAATAGCCTGCCTCGCACAGCGGAGCCATGCGCAACACCTTGAAACAAAGTCCTCCTCTCCGCTAGTTCTTGCACATAACTTTCTCTTTGATATTTTGTTGGCAAGAGGTTTGCCTGCTTTACCACTTGTTCAATTATTTTCCCCTTTGCTAGATCGACTGGATCGTCCGTGCCATTGGATCCGCATTCAGGTCATCTGTTTGGGGGTATTTCGTTTACAGGATTCACACCTCCCCGCGGTATGAAGCCCTTGTATGAAGCCCTTCCGGCCTCGAAGAAGTGGGCCGCCCGGACGAAGCCCGGAGGGACGCGCTCGAAAATTGATCCTGTTTGAGCGAGCCTGCGAGTGAGTTTGATCAATTTTAGCGGACCGGAGGGCGCAGTCAGGCCCAGTTCTTCCAGCCTTGATTTTTTTGGTTCGTTTTTGCATCAAGGCAAAAATGAACACCAGCCTACAGAACACTAATTTGTATTAGACGCCCACAGCTATTCCAGGTTGTGTGCATAGACTAGCCGAGGAGGAAGGAACCGTGGAAGGCGTTCCTCAAGTCCCCCTCAGAGGAGGGGGATTTAGGGGAAGGAATTCCGTAAAATTATATAGATCAAACACTTATGTTCAGTGAAGTGCCGTATGAATGCGTTTCCGTCGGAGTTTCCCGGTCGAAATCGCCGCATACCAAAAAACGCTGTATGAACGTACTCCCCCCACATGTTTGGTTGGGATGCACGGTTGTGGCAGCACGTGGGTGGCAAATTGTAGACGTTCGAGATGATAGCCAGTCGGGGGCTGAATCTAACCGCACAGCCCCTTTCCACTACCGCTGTCGCGGCACAAGATACAGCTCCGTCTGCCGCCCGTCGTGGTACGTAACGGTATCACCGTCAAAGAAGGCATCTTCTTCCACCTTCATGAGGATCTCCTGGTCATCCCATTCAGGAATCGGCACAGCTGCGTTCAGTTCAATGGAGTGCGCGGTATTCGCGTAGAGCGGGTAGTCGCCCCAGCCAGACACGCCGTCTTGCTGGTCCCACAGTCCAATCGTCGGGCCGGCGCCGTGGCCGTGGTAGCCCAGCGGATGTGTGTAGATGGTGGCATCGAGCCCTTCGCTTTCGGCAGCCGCCAGGGCATCCGATAGAATGGCATTGCCGCTGCGCCCGGTCTCAAACTGATCGGTAAGCAGGTCTTGCACGCGGTTGGCCTGGCGCAGGGCCTGTTGCAGTCCGGCGGGCGCCTCGGTCTCGCCGGGACGCAGCACGTAGGCGTTGCGCTGTGTGTCGGTGTTCAGGCGCAGGTACGTGATACCCAGGTCCATGTGCACAAGGTCGCCGGGTTGGATGACGGTGGGGCCGCTGTCGGATGAGAAATCGCCGTCTTCGCACTCGGCATTGGCGCGCTGTACCGACACGCTCGGGTGGAACCAGGCGGTCAGGTTCAGATCGCGAATGCGGTCGCGGTACCACCACTCAACATCATCGGTTGTGGTGATGCCGGGCTGAATCACGGCTTCAGAGAGTCCTTCCGCAATAATCGAATGCGCCAATCGATTGATGTGCCGGTAGGCCTGGTGCTCTGCCTGGGTGCGCGTCTCCAGCCAGCCAATCGCCAACGCCTCGCCCGATACGATGCGCTCGCGGTGCGTTTCCGAAAGGGCCGATTCGAGTTGCTGCATCTCGCTTGCGGTCATGCCGTCGGCCAGCGCGAACGTCTCGGAGGTATTGAGCGCAATAGATTCGGGATCGCGCTCGGAGACGATCTCCGCCAGGCGTGCCCACTGGTCGGGCTGCTCATCGGGGTCCCACGCCGAGGGAAAGAGGTCGCCCACATCGTACCGGCTGATGGCCAGGCGTTCAACGCCCTCGTCGGGACCGCGGTCGTAGAACACGAGCATGGTGCGGCGGCGGGCGGCCATCCATGTGGCGGGAAGCATCGTCTCGATGATAGGGTCTTCGTTGTATTCGCGTGCGCTCACAATCCACAGGTCCACGTCTTCACGCCGCATGAGCGTGGGCAGCACGGTGTCGAGGCGCTCCTGTAGCCACGTGTTCACAACGTCGGCGCGCTCTTCCATGGAGAGCACCGCTGGTGCCCTATCGTCTTCAGGATGTTGTGCCGTGGCGGGTACGACCGCCGCAACCATAAGGCAGATGATGAGCAGAAAACGGGAGCAGGTGCGCATGGCAACGGGGCGTAGTGGAAGGCAACGACGGATGCATCTTATAATACAACATGCACGGCAGAGGTGCTACACCTCGCTCCCCGATCCACGCTGCGTTTCAACAGGTAGTGTCGTGTCAACCCTCATTTTGATGGTTGCCTGCAATCAGCCCCCACGAAGCCTGTCATGGTGAGCGGAAGGCGACGGAGGAGCCGAGAGTCGAACCATCTCCTTGGCGTTTAGAAGATACGGCGGGATAGGGGATCCTGCCCACCTCGGGGGAGATCTTTATTCACTGCGTTCATCAGTCGCTTCGCTCGTGTCAGGACTCCGCGTCTCCTTGGCGGAGCCGCTCCGCTCAAGATGACACGATGTAAACGGGGCATGCTGCAACCCAACCATTGACCTGTGACACAGCAGTAGACTGGGCCCTAAATCAAGTTCAGGATGACGGTTCGGGGGCGGTGCTGATTCCAGACGAAAGGACGGTGCGATGCGGAGGACGCTCCTGCCCTCCACCTCGCCCCCAAGCCCTTCTGCCGTGCGGCGTCACGCGCTACCGCTGCACCAGATCGAGCACGAGCGGCAGGTGGTCGGAGGCGGTGGTGGTGGCGTCGGCATCGAGGTTGTGCGCCTGGCGCACGCTGTCGGGCAGGCCCGGCGTGTAGAGCGTGTAGGCGTGGGCTACGTCGAGCACGCTGTCGCTCACGTAGGCGTAGTCGAGGCGGCTGGGCGGATACGAACTGCCCACGCCCATCCAGGTGCTGTGCAGCGAGGTGCCGGTTTGCCGCGGATTGACGTCGAGCAGGTCGGTGCCGTCCCAGTCGGGGGCGGTTGATTCGCCAAACTCATCGGTGTTGACGATGGTACCCGTTTCCAGGGTGTTCGGCTGCTGCGCATCCCCCACGAAGTTCATGTCGCCGGTGATGAGCACAGGGGTGTCTTCGGGTACGTCGATGGCGGCCTCACCAGCCTGCGCCTCTCGCAGAAACGCGATAATCGAGTCCACGCCCAGCTGGCGGCGCACATCGCGCGAGGGGTTGTCGTCCTCGTAGTTGCAGCACGGCAGGTGCGCCAGAATCACGAGCAGCGGTGTGCCGAGGTCGTCTTGCGTATCCAGCAGATATGCCCCACTGGTGTAGTTCTGATAGCCGGTGATAGCGTGGGTGTCGAGGATGGGATACTTGCTCACCATAATCAGGTCGATACCTTTCTTATCCACATGCCACTGGCCCGAATCGGGCGTGCCGTAGAGGCTTTCGACGCGCTCGCGGGTGGCCTCGGCATTGTTTTCGTAGAGCTCGTTGAAGCCGATGATGTCGGGCTGCACCGTTTCCAGAATTTGCGTGTAACTGTCGGCGCGGCTGTCCTCAAAGAAGCCGTCGCGCTCGGCGTTGTAGGAGAGCACGCGTACACCGTCGTCGGTCGTGCGCTCCAACTCGGGGGTAGGCCAGTTGGGCAGATCGGTGTCGGTGAAGGCGTAGGAGGCCCCGCCGTTATCAGGGACCTGATCGCCCCCCCCGGTAAAGGCGACCCGCAGCGAATCCGCCCGAAAGAGCGGCGCGCTGGCCGGGGTCGCATCGCGATCGAGTGCAATTTCAAAGACCGAGGAGGTGACGGTTGGAAGCGTTACCAACCCAATGGCTTCATGCTCCACCTCGGGACGTCCGCCATTGGCGTGCACGCGCCCACTGCGTTCGCCGAAGGTCCACGACAGGTCGGCGCCCATGCCTTGCACCTCGGTGCCCGTATCGGCATCGTAGTCGGTGTCCAGGTGAAGCGTCAGGTCGTTATCTTCTTGCAGGTTAATCTCAGATCCCACTTCTACGCGCAGATACAAGCGCTCACTGTCGTGCGCAACCCACAGGCGCTCAAAATCGAGGGCATCGCCGTCGCCGGTGGCGTCGGTGTGGCGCACGGGGACTTCGCTCCAGTCGGACGCCTCGCCATCGATCTGAATGGCTGTCGGGTAGGTTGGGGCTTCGGTGTCGGGGTCGTTGGCTGGGTCGGAATCAGAATCGTTGGAAGCTGGGTCGGCGTCGCATCCAACCACCAGGATGGCAGCGAGCACGAACAGGAAGAGTGAGCGAGATAGGTGCATAGGCAACAAAAAGATAATGGGGAAGCAAATAACGCATGTGGTATCCCGCGCATCCGGACTTCGTTTCACAGGCGTGTAACGAGCTTCGGCGCTACATGATGAATGGCACTGCATGAAGCCACATGTAAAGCCGCCTGTAGCAGTGCGGCGTGGTGGCGCATGGTTGGATCACACCGTATCGCACCGGCGGTGCAAGGCGCGTGCTATGCAATCGTTGGGGGTGCTATCTTTCAGGATATTGTATGCTATGGTCACATTCGAATCGTTTTTCCATCGTATCTAACCTCCCTACCATGGCTGTAGCCAAAAAAAGAGCATCTACCGTTGTTGATCTGGCTGTAGAAGCTAACGACTTCACCAAACTCGCAGAGGCCCTCACGCAAGCCCAGTTGGTCGACACGCTGAAAGGCAAGGGACCGTTTACGGTCTTTGCCCCCAATGACGCAGCGTTCGATAAGCTGTCTCGCGAAACCTGGGGCACGCTGATGAAACCTGCAAACCGCAGCACACTCCAGAACATCCTGAAGCTGCATGTTGCCTCCGGCCGGAAGTCCGCGAAGGACGTGCTGGCGGCTTCGTCCATAAAAATGATGGACGGTACGTCGCTGAACATCACCAACGAAGACGGGAAGCCTCGCATTGGCGGGGCTCACATCCAGACGACCGATCTGGAAGCGGAAAACGGCGTCGTTCACGTGATTGATCGCGTGCTTTCGAACGACCGATAACCGCATAGCCGACTCTTCGTAACGTTTGTTGCAAGGACACGGTTAGGGCGCCAGTTCCCGGCTCACTGCCTGGGGCTGGCGCCTTTGTATGGAAGGGCAACATTGTATGGAAGGGCAACATGCATACGGCGGTTGCACCATGCTTCTCGATGGCCTTCTCGGTGGCGTAACACCGCCCCGCATGAACGCGTAGGCATTTGTGTCATGCGTCTCTCGTCTGTTGATTCATTAGCCCTGCCTCTGCCCGTATGAACGACGCTCTTCACAAATCGGCCTTTCTGGGTCCCAAAGGCGAAAATCTGGATGAGCTGGAGCAGCTCTTGCTGGAGGTGCTGCGCGACCACGTGTTCTGGCGGCGCAACTTCCACCCCAGCGATCCGCGCCTGATCGGAGAGCGCGACAAGCGGTCGGAGGCCTTCTCGGCCATGACCGCCCAGATGCGCGACGAGCTGTTTCAGATTCTGTCGGAGCTCAAACGGGCGGCCCCGCTCTATTCGCCGCGCCAGGTGGCCCACATCGTGAGCGACCCCACACTACCGGCGCTCATTGGCTACTTTGCCGGGCTGCTCTACAACCAGAATAACGTGGTCGAGGAAGTCTCGCCCGAGACCGTGCGTGAGGAGCGCGCGTACTTCACCGCGCTGGCGCAGATGGTGGGCTACCCCGAGTTTCTGCCCGAAACGCTCCCCCCAAAGGCCCGCGCCCGCCGCCGCCCCTTTAGCTGGGGCCACCTGTGCAGCGGTGGTACCGTCGCCAACCTCGAAGCCCTCTGGATGGCGCGCAACGTACGCCTCTACCCGCTCGCGGTGCGGCTCGTTGGCGAAACACACGCCGACTTTGCGCACATGGCCCGCATGAAGGTACAGACTGCCCAGGGCGATTCTGCGCAGCTTGACGCCCTGTCGACGTTTGCGCTGTCGAACCTGCCTATTCCCGAAATCACCGACCTGCACCTGCGCATTAAGACTCAACTGGCCGAGGCCGACCGCGCCACCGCTCAGGCGTTTCAGGAGGCCATTCCCAGCGTGCGCACTGCCGGACTCGCGTCGTTTCTGCTCTCGTATAACGAAACCTTCCCCAATGACCCAGCACGGCTGCCGAAGGTGCTCATCTCGCAGGCCGCCCACTACTGCTGGAAGAAAAACCTGGACGTGGTCGGTCTGGGAGCGGATGCACTGGAAACCATCCCCACCGACGACCGCATCCGCATGGATATGGAGGCGCTCGCCGACCGCGTGCGCACCCACGCTGAAAACCAGCAGCCCGTGCTGAGTGTGGTCAGCATCTGCGGCACCACCGAAGAGGGTGCGGTCGACCCACTGCACCAGATCGAGGCGTTCCGCGAAGAGGCCGCCGCGCACGGGCTTACCTTCTGGCACCACTGCGACGCGGCGTTTGGCGGCTACTTCGCCTCCATGCTGCCTAAAAACGATGACGGCACCATCGTGCCCTACAACGAGGTAGATGACGATGCCCTAACCGGCTCCAACGCACTGGTTGATGCGGAGATATACAACGGTATTGCTGCCATGAGCAAGGCCGACTCCATCACGACCGACCCGCACAAGTTCGGCTACATTCCGTATCCCGCTGGGGCGGTGCTCTTTCGCGACTATCACCTGCGCGACGCCATCTCGTACGCGGCGCCCTATCTGGCCGATGATGACCGCTCCGGGTTCGGCGGCTTCCTGGGGCAGTGGACGCTCGAAGGCTCGCGCCCCGGCGCCGCCGCTGTGAGCTGCTACCTGTCGCAGGCCATGGTTCCGCTTACGCCCGAGGGCCACGGCCAGCTCATGAAAAACTGCATCGCCGTGAACCAGGCGCTGGTCGAGGCCATGCACACGCGCTTCTCCGACACCAGTTGGATCGAACTACATCCCCTCGCCGAGCCCGACACTGTGGGCTATTGTTTTGTGCTGATGCCAAGGTCGGGCTTCGACACCATTGCGGCGCTCAACGAATACACCGAACGCATCTGGAAGCGCATGACCGTCGACGGGCGCGAAGATATCAACCAGTACGACTTTCTGGTGTCGAAGACCGAGGTCGAGGCCCGCGCCTACGAGCATGTGCTGCGCGGCGTACTTCCGGATACGCTGGTGGCCAACGCGGTGGACACCGATGCCTCGCTTACCCTGCTTCGCACCTGCATCATGAACCCGTTCCTAACAGACTGGGCCGAGCACGATCCGCCATTCCAGACGCAGCTCGCGGCGTTCCTGCACGAGGCCGCCCTCGACGAACACCTGCGCGACGCCCTGCCCGCCGGTCCCCTTTCCGATGACGAGCGACTCCATGTGGCGGTGGTCGAACCAGAGCCCGACGCGCCTGGCTCACTCGCTGAACAGCTCCAAACGCCCGAGCGCGGCACCACGCATCTGTCGGTAACTGCGCGCCACCCTGAATCTAACCACCCTGCCGCTATCTGGGGCGGATACGACGCCGTGGTACTGACTGCCGAGATCCTCGACACGCTTGCGCTGGCCGCCACCATTGAGCACGCACAGGCCGCAGGCACGCCCGTGTTCGTGTGTGCCGAGGCCGGAACTGCGCCCGAGCAACATGCAGATGTGCGGCGTCTTACCTACGGCGAGGCCTTGCACTGGATTGCTCACGATACACCCGAGCAGCGCGTGCACGATCTGTTGGCGCGGCTGTACGCGCTTCAAGAACAAGCCGCAGTGGGAGCAACGGGCTGAACAACTCGTGCTCTCTCCACAGGTGGGCCGCTGCTCGTTAACGCAGCACTACGCTGCACCTATGGTCAGAAGGATGCGCAGGGTAGGATCTCTGTCCATCATTTGCTATCATGAAGTCCGCGAATCTTTCTCACAACGTTTCCCGCACCCTTATGAGCGTACATGACTTGGCCGGACAGCCGGCCCCCAACGACCAGCTACTCGATGTGTCGGCCCTCTTGGCTGCATATCAGAACGACCAGCCGGACCCTTCGGTGACGGCCCACCGGGTCTCGTTTGGCACCTCGGGCCATCGCGGCACCGCCTTCGACCGCACCTTCAACGAGGCGCACATTCTGGCGATTGCCCAGGCCGTATGCGACTATCGCGATGAAGCGGGCATCACCGGACCGCTATTTCTGGGGATGGATACCCATGCGCTCTCGGCCCCAGCACAGGCCACGTGTCTGGAGGTGTTCGCCGCAAACGAGGTGGCCGTGCGTATCGCTGCCGATGATGGCGTAACACCTACCCCCGCCGTATCCCACGCCATTCTTACGCACAACAACGGCCGCACCGAAGGACACGCCGATGGCGTTATCATCACCCCCTCGCACAACCCGCCCGCCGACGGCGGCATCAAGTACAACGGCCCTACCGGCGGCCCCGCTACTCCCACAGCCACAAACTGGATCCAAAATCGCGCTAACCATCACCTCGATACCGAACTGGCCGATGTGAAGCGCGTGGGCTACGAGCAGGCGCTACGAGCCGACACCACCCAAGAATACGACTTCCTGCGCCACTACGTCGACGACCTGGACGCGGTCCTCGACATGGACCTGATTCGTGACTCCGGGCTCTCTCTCGCGGTCGATCCGCTGGGTGGGGCGGGCGTGCACTACTGGAGCGCTATTGCCGACACGTACGACCTGCCACTGGATGTGCTGCGCACGGAGGTCGATCCCACGTTTTCGTTTATGACCCTCGACTGGGACGGCCAGATCCGCATGGATCCGTCGTCGGGCTACGCCATGCAGTCGCTTATCGACCTGAAAGACAAGTACGACGTCGCCTTTGCGTGCGATACCGACCACGACCGCCACGGCATCGTCACGAAAACCGGAGGGCTCATGCCCCCCAACGCGTACCTCAGTGTCATGGTGGATGCGCTGTTCAGCAGCCGCACCGGCTGGGCCGATGACGTAGGCGTAGGCAAAACCGTGGTCACCACACGGCTGCTCGATCGCATCGCCGCCGATTATGAGCGTCCGGTGACCGAAGTGCCCGTCGGCTTCAAGTGGTTTGTGGATGTGCTCTACGACGAGACCTGCGGATTTGTGGGCGAAGAGAGCGCGGGCGCATCGTTCCTGCGCAAAGACGGCACGGTCTGGAGCACCGACAAAGACGGCATCATCGCCGCACTCATGGCTGCCGAAATCACGGCACGCACGGGTCAGGATCCCAGCGAGCGCTATGCCGAACTCACTGAACAGTTTGGCGACCCCGTATACGAGCGGGTGGATGCACCGGCCACGCCCGAGCAGAAGGCCGTCCTCAAAAACCTGACGCCCGATCTCGTAACGCAAGACGAACTCGCGGGCGAGCCCATTCAGACGATCCGCACCAAAGCGCCCGGCAACGACGCTGCCATTGGCGGACTCAAAGTAGAAACCGAGAACGGATGGTTCGTGGCGCGTCCCTCAGGTACCGAGGCGATCTACAAGATCTACGGCGAGAGCTTCAAAGGGCGCAACCACCTCGACCAGATCCATGCCGATGCCCAGGCGCTCGTTACCCGCGCGTTCGACACATCCGACGCCGCATAGAATCGCGAGCGAAAACGATGCCTCCCTCCTGCGAGCCTGTGTGCCCTCTTGGTTTCGCACGACGCGTATTTTGCTCTATTACCCCGCAACGCTGTAACCTTCTACTTCCTGCCTACGTCAATATCCCACATCACAAGATGCTTTGCAGCACTGCTGCTGGAGAGTATCTGCTGCCTAACCGCACGATGTGCACAGGTGCCGGTAAGAGTGGGAGCGTACCGGCCCCTGTGTTTTTTTGGCTTTCGAGCGACATGCTACAGCGCTGTTGGATGCAAAGGAGGTTGCCCCTTGATATCGTTGCAGTGCGTTTCAAGGAGCCTGGTAGCGGTTATCGGTTAGTTCGCGCAGATCATTCGGCGTAATAATGCGCCAGTAGGGAGCGCTGAGGCGTCCGGTACTGGTGCGCCGAAAGGTGATGCGAACCAGCACTTCTTTGTCGGACGCCGCGGCATCCTCATATGAGAAGGCGCCCCAGTGCACGACCCACGCAACCCGCGCAGGGTCCATGCCAAACGCGCGCCCGACCTCCTCGGCCACGTATTCGATATCGTCGAGCACGGTGGGCCCGGTGTTTTCTGCCAGTTCGCGCATCACCACGGTATGATCGCGGTTTTCATCATCGGGCGGACCCGGGTAGAGTTGTAGATGGGTTTCACTTTCGTGCGTGTAGCCGCGCCAGGTGAAGGTGGTGTCGGATACAGGCTGTGCCCGAAGTGCGTGCGGATGTGCAAACGCGCCTGCAAGAAACACAAGTGCCAGGAGGCAGATGGACTTGCGCGCTGCGATGGACATCGAGCCGAGCGTGGAGGCCTGGGGCGAAACGATGATCTGCTGCATGATGCGAATGTGCTGTGGGGATGCCCGTGCTGCGTTGGTACATCTGTAGACCCACGGCCTCCACAAACATAACGTGACGCGCTACGCAGCGCGCCCTGCTCACGCATCTAATACCATCTGCGCTGAATCATCATACAGGTGTTTGCAATCGGTGAGCGACGAAACTCGCCTTAATGTCGCTGGGGACGCAAGCGGTACCGACAGGGGGCGGTACAAGTAACCCGGCTATGGAAAATACCTGACGAACAGAGCAGGAGTTACGCACTTGCCCCAGACATTGGCCGTTTCGGTAGCTGTTATATCATAACAGGACTTACGCAGTTGCAACTCACGAATGTCATCTCGTCGCGAGGCTCTGCCTCGTGACGCCGTCGTTTAGGGGCTCCGCCCCGTCCACAGGCAGGAAATGACGCCCTCGGGTCAAGTGCGTAACTCCTAATCGGAGTGCTGCAACCGGATTTGGTATTACGCATGCCCCAAGCAGGCGCTCTGTCTGCGTGACCTG
>NZ_JAWOAR010000187.1:0-5770 GCF_046498435.1 Longimonas sp.
CATGTTGTAGTGTACCATGTTCACCCAGTCATCGTTTCCGACTTTTGGACTTCTGCCTATGTCTGACCCCGCCGACTTTGCACCTGAGCGGGTTCGTGCCGCTCAAAATGGGGACGAGCGTGCGCTTAACGCACTGCTTAACGCGCTGGAGCCGATCCTGCGTGGATACTTCATTAAACGCATTGGGCATGGGCCCGACGTTGATGATCTGGTGCAAAATGCGCTGCTGCGCGTCCACAAAGGGCTCGAGGACCTGCGCAAACCGGGCAGCTTCAAGTCGTTTGCGATGAAGGGCGCGCTCTACGAGTTGCAAGATTACTACCGCGGGCGCTACGATATGAAGGAAAACCTGTTCGATCCGGAAAAGCCTTTGCAGCGCACGACCGAGGCCAACGACAGCCTTCCGGGTGTCGATGTGGAACGTGCACTGGAGGCGCTCTCGCCCAAAGCCCGCCGGATCATTGAACTGCGCGAGTACGGCTATCGCTACCGCGAGATTGCACAGATGATCGACACCACCGAAGCTGCCATCAAAATGCAGGTAAAGCGGGCCTTCGATAAGATGCGCGATGCGTTGTCGAGCCTGCTGGCGTTTATACTGGTGGCAGGATGATGCGCAGATGATGATGTGCAGATACAGAGTTGTTACTCTTTGGCGCATGGGTGCGGCTACCCCTACACACCAAGCCACATGGTAGGTCTGGTGCCCTGTTGATCCCCCTGGGAGTTTCATTGATCGGCCTTATTGACTCATGGATAGCCTTTTCGAAGCTGTTCTCTTTTACGATGACTTGCCGGACGAGCGGCAGACAGCGGTGCGCGAGCAGCTCGCCGATCATCCTGATCTGCGTGATACGCTTGTGCACTGGATGCAGGTGCGGGCGGCCATCCGTCGTAAACTTGAGGCCGATGTGCCCGACCGGCAACTCCTTGTGCTGTATGCACTCGACGACGCCGGGCATACCGACTTCCTGACCTCGGAAGAGCAGTCTGCTCTGCGCGAGGCCCGCCCGGCTCTCGAATCGGCCCTCGACACCCATCCTGGGCTTCGCGATGTGGTGGCGCGCATCCAACAGGAGCAAGCCGACTTCGATGCTGTGTGGGAAGCACAGGTAAGTGCGTCGGGCTCGGATGCATCTGTTTCAGAGGATGCACTCGCCGATGAAGCGCTGCGCCACGACCCACCCGCTCAAGCCGCCGACGATTACTCGTGGGCATGGCGCCTGGCTGCAGGGACTATGCTTCTGCTCATTGCAGTGGCGGTGGTGTTTCTGATTCCCGATTCCCCCAGCACCACTACTATCGACATAGCCGAGGGCGAAACCGAGGTCATTACCCTTCCCGATGGCTCCTCGGCCCGTCTGCAAGGTGTAACGCGCTTCACGTATCCCGACGAAGCGCCCGGCGACAACGATTCCTACACGGTCTCCATCCAAACCGGCAAAGTCTTCTTCGACGTTACGCCGCGCAGTGAGCAGACCTTCGTTGTTGAAACGCCCACCGCCGAGGCCGAGGTGCTGGGTACGCAGTTTGGCGTCGATACTGCTCCGCACCATACTGACATCACCCTTGCCGAGGGCGCACTGCGTGTGGGGGGGCTTCGCGCGCCCGAAGCAGAGCGGCTCGAACTGACGCCCGGGCAAACCACTCGCATCGCGCGCGATGAGGCGCCTACGCCCCCTGAAGCCGCCGATCTGAACGACACGCTGGCATGGACAGGGCTCTTTCTCTTCCAGCAAACAACGGTGCAACGCATCGCGGATGAGTTGAGTACGGCCTACGGGATAACCATTACGGTAGACGAGACACTGGCCGAAGAACCGGTAACGGGTACTTTCGAGCGCGAACAGCCGGTCGAAGAGGTGTTAAACGCCGTTGCATCGACCTTGGGCGCGCAGGTTGAACACCCCGAATCTGACACCTACCGGCTGCAAGTCAGGCCGTAGCGTCGCACCTCCAAAACAGACAGCGCGAACAGGCAGTCCGGCTGTAGGTACGACTTCTTCCGCAGTATGTCGTACTTAACGGGCTGAACTGCCTTGATGCGCTGGATCCTTACATGGTGTTTGCTGGCCGTGCTGAGCGCCGGGGGCACCGTAGCCACTGCGCAGTCGCCTATCTCGGTGGATGCCGATGCTCCGCTGCCCGAGGTGCTGGATAGGTTGCGTACCCGCACTTCGCTCGACCTGGTGTATGCCGACCGGCTGGTGCGCGACCGGCGAACAACGTGTACCTACAACGGGGACCGTGCGCGGGATGCGCTTCGGTGTGCATTGGAAGACACAGGGCTGGAGGCCGAGCGTATCCGCCGCAACCAGTACGTGCTGGTTGCGGGAACGGAAAATGCGTCAGATACAACAGCATACGAGGAGCGTCGCGCTGCGCTTACGGGACGCGTTCGTGATGCCAAAAGTGGCGAACCGCTGCCCGGTGCCAACATCGTGATGCGCGACATGCAAGCCGGCACCTCTACCGACCGGAACGGCTACTTTGTGCTCTCCTCGCTACCGCCGGGGCCATATCGCGTTCGCATCTCATACCTGGGCTATGCCGCCACTGACACTACGCTGACGGCAGGCGGACAGACGACATCTATTGCGCTGCGCCCCGAGTCGCTCGAAGCCGAGGGCGTGGTCATCAACGACCGCCTCACATCGGTAGCTGCACAAGAACCAATGGCGGGCCGTGTAGAGGTGGCGCTCGACCAGATCGATGCGCTGCCGTCGCTGGGCGAGTCGGATCTGCTTACGGCGCTGCAATGGACACCGGGCGTGCGGCGATCGGGCATCCTGAGTGGGGGACTTAGCGTGCGGGGCGCGTCCACCGATCAAAATCTGTATTTGCTTGAAGATGCGCCTATCTATCATCCGTGGCATGCGTTCAGCCTCATCTCTACGTTTCAGACGGAAACCCTGAAGCGCACTACGCTCTACCGCAGTTCGTTTCCGGTAGAGCATGGCGGGCGCCTCGCTTCGGTAGTGGACGCGCAACTCAAAGATGGCAACCGCACCGAGCCAGAGGCTCGGGCCGCGCTGAGTGCGCTGAGCGGACGCTTTTACATCGAGAGCCCGCTGTCGTCGAGCACCTCGTTTATGGTGTCGGGGCGGCAGTCGTATATCGATCGCATTATTGGGCGCGAGCACACAGTAGAGCAAGGCGGGCGGCGCGACACGATGCGTACGGGCTACGTGTTCTACGACACAAGCGCAAAGCTCACCACGCAGTTCAACGATCGGAACCGCCTGTCGGTAAGCTACTACCACGGGCGCGACGAAGTCGATCTGCGCCTTCCTTTCGACCTCTCGCTCGACTTTTCATCGTGGCTGCGTCCTACCGACCTGTTTTTTGAACTCGACCAGGGGTGGTCCAATCGGATGGTGAGCATGCAGTACCAGAGTATCGTGGCGCCGTCGGTCGTAATCAATGCCACAGGCTACTACTCAGGCTACCGGGCCAACGAAGCCTCGTTTGTGCAGCCAACGACTGCCGCATCGCTTACCTCAGACTATACGGTGTCGGTAGACGATGTAGGGCTGAAGGGCGACGTAAGCCTGCATCGGTCGATGGCGCACCAGTGGAAGCTGGGGGGGCAGCTCTCTTACCTGGCCTTTGCAAGCACCCTCACCAGCGAGGTCCAGCGCACCGTTACGTCCACCGAAACACAGGAGCAGGCAACCAGCCGCCGCGCTGTGCAGCTGTCGGGCTTTGCCCAGCACACATGGATGCCTACGCCCCGCCTGGAGGTGCAAACGGGTGCACGTCTTAGCTACTTTTCGAGCGGACAGTACCTGCACGTGCGTCCGCGGATCAGTGCGCAGTACATTGTGCATCCGCAGTTTCTAACGCTGCAAGGCGGATTGAGCGGGCATGTGCAGTCGCTGCATCAGATGCGAGACCGCTTCTCGCTGGCGTACGATTTGGTATCCACCCGATGGGTGCCCGCCGATCGCACCGTGCGCCCGGCTGAAAGCTGGCAAGCCACAGCGGGGGCACGCAGCCGTCCATGGCGTGCGCTGTTGGTGCAAGGCAACGTGTACACGCGGATGAGCCGCCACACGCTCATCCCCGAAGACAACACGCAGACCAAAGATGGATTGCAGGGGCCGGGCATTGAACTGGGGGCGCTGCTGGGGCAGTACACGCCGGCTCGCGAGCGTGCCTTCGGCGCTGAGCTCGAACTGCGATGGGAACGCACCCGCTGGCGCATCCAGCAAAGTGCATCGCTGAGCCACACGTTTGTGCGTGCCGCGTCGCAGAATGACAACCGCTACCGCCCGGCCGATCTGGACATCCCGTGGTCTACGCGCAGCGCGGTTACGTGGCAGCCCGGCGCGCTTGAGGTGACCCTGGCGGGTACGTTGCGCAGTGGCTACCCGCTCTCGTCGCCCATAGCGCGCTACCAGGTCGGCGACGGTACCGACACCGAGCCGACCACGTTTTTGTACCGTCCACACGTAAACAACAACCGCCTGCCGATGTACGGGCGGCTGGATGCGTCGGTCGGCTACCGGTTCCAGGCGCTTGGTGCAGCGTGGCAGGCGCGCATCCATGTGCACAACGCGCTTAACTACCGCAACGTAGTGGGCCGCACGTACGAGGCCGCCGAGGGCGGTATCATGTCGAGTGATCAGCGTGGACTGCCCATCCTTCCGCTCTTTGAACTTCAACTGTCGCTTTGAACATGACCACTTCTTCCTTCTGGACGGGCGTTGGTGCGCTGGGGGGCGCTCTCCTCCTGCTGCTGAGCAGCAGCGGCTGCGACCTGACCGACTTTGAATCGACCGAGTCGGTGGTCGTAGAAGCATTTGTGGAGGCCGAGCGTCCGCTGCCTCCCGTATTTGTGCGCGCCGTGCAAGGCTTCGGCGACACCACCGCCAGCGGCATCGAAACCGCCCAGGTGCGCCTTACGGTAGACGACCCATCGCAGGGCGAGCAGTCGGTGGCCTACGCGCCGGTGCCGGGCACGCCGGGCCGGTACGAGCCGGTCAATGCATCAGATTCGGTCGGCGTAGGCACACGGTTTCGGCTGACGGTAGAGCATACAGACGGGACCGCCCAGGGCCGGAGCCGCACGCCTGCCTCCATCCGTCTCGATAGCATTGTAACCAGTGTGCCCGATGAGCCGGTAGAAGCCGTGCGCGTAGATTCGCTGCGCCGCGACTCGCTCGACATCCCGGCGACGACCAATTTTATCTATCCGATTGATTTGGAAGCGTACTGGACGGCTCCCGAAGCCGATACCGCCTGGGTGCGTACGGCGCTGCGCCCCGAGAATCAGCCGTTTACACCGCGCATTGTCGATTTCTTTATTCAGCCCGAGGCCGTGTTTCAGGAATCCACAGCAGGCGATACAGACGTCCGGCGCTGGCGTGGCGTGTACGCCATTCCCGTAGAGGAAGCCACCGACCCGCTTCCCAGCCACCGCCTGGTGGTGTGGATTGCGCGGGGCGATGCCGAGTATGCCTCGTTCATGGCCGAGCGCGACGACCCCGACCGCCGCGAGCCGTCCTCCAACGTTACGGGCGGGCTAGGCATCATCACCGGCGTGGCCATGGACTCGGTGGAGGTGGAGGTGCCCTAAAACGCAACAGATAGTCCATGCCGCACATGCAGAAGCGTCGTACTGTGTCCCGCCGTATCTTCTGAACGCCAAGGAGATGTTTCCGCCGACAGTGGTCGGTATCTGTTTAGCGCGATTCTATAACTGCCCTGGATCCAGCGCTCTTCACCGAAGGGTCGTGCCACACGTGCAGGAGCGGCGTTGAGATCC
>NZ_JAWOAR010000236.1:0-4542 GCF_046498435.1 Longimonas sp.
CCCAGCGCGCTCCGTATCGCGCATTGGGCTTCATCTGCTGTCAGCGCTAAGTATCGCCACCATCATGGATGCGTACAGCGACGTGGTGTACCGCCACGTCCTGAAGTCCCCAGAGGAGCGTGAGGCGCTAATGGAGGTGATCAGCGGGTCATTCTACGATGTGGTGCGCCTCGGCTTTCTCTGGGAGTTGATTATCTACGCAGCCATTCTTGCAGTTGGCTTTGCGCGCGACTACTACCGCCGCTTTCAGGAGCGCCAGATGCAGGCCGCTCGCTTGCAGGCCCAGCTCACCGAGGCGCGGCTGGACGCCCTGCGCATGCAGATCAACCCGCACTTTCTCTTTAATACGCTGCATGCCATTTCAAGCATGGTCGAGCGCAATCCCGCCGGCGTGCGCAAGATGGTGGCTCGCCTCAGCGCTCTGCTTCGCCATACACTCGACCACGACGGGGCCCAGGAAACCACCCTTGCCCGCGAACTCGACATGCTCGACGACTACCTCGCCATTATGCAGGTACGCTTCGAACATCGCCTTACGGTTCGCAAAGATGTGAATCCCGACGTGCACGATGCCATGGTGCCCGACATGATCTTGCAGCCCATCGTGGAAAACGCCATCAAGCATGGCGTCACGAAGCGCTCCAGTCCCGGATGGGTCGAGATTATAGCCGAACGGTCGGGCGACCAGCTCATGCTTGCCGTGGAAGACAACGGTCCCGGCGCTGCCCTCGACGATGAACTGCCCAAAGGCGTCGGGCTCAACAACGTGCGCTCGCGCCTTAACCAGATGTACGGCGACGACGCCTCGCTTCAGCTTACAACCGGACGCGAAGGCGGCGTACGCGCTACCCTTACGTTCCCCTACCATACGCAATCTTCCTTCGACGAAGACCTGCTCCCAACCGATCATGACTCAATCGCTTACGCTTAACGTGCTCGTTGTTGATGACGAGCCCCCCGCCCAACGACGCCTGACCGACCTGCTGAAGACGCGCGACGATGTCGAGCTTGTCGACGTGTGCGACAACGGGCGCGACGCCATCGAAGCCATTCGCTCCAATCGCCCCGATGTGGTCTTCCTGGATGTGCAGATGCCCGACTGTACGGGCATTGAGGTGGTCAACGAGGTGGGCGTTGAGAATATGCCCATCGTGATCTTTGTGACGGCGTACGACCAGCATGCGCTGAAGGCCTTCGAACTGGCCGCGCTCGACTATCTGCTGAAGCCGTTCGAGGATGAGCGCTTCCATGAAGCCCTCGACCGCGCAGCCCACCAGGTCGAAATGCGCTCTGCCGACCAGCTCGAACACCAACTGGAGCGGCTGCTGGGCGTGGCTCGCCCCGATCTTGCCGAAAGCGAAAACGAGTACCTGCAACGCATCCCGGTGCGCACACGCAACGAAGTCCGCATCGTCACGGTCAACGACGTGATGTACTGTGCCGCCGACGGGCCGTACGTGCGCCTGCACTTGCGTAACGACGAAACCTATCTCATCCGCGAGCGCATGAAAGTGCTTGAGGATCAGCTCGACCCGGACCAGTTCTGCCGCATCCACCGATCGACCATTGTGAATCTTGACGATGTAGAGGCAGTGCTGCCCAACCACGACGACCGCTACATGGTGCGCCTGGCCTCGGGCAAACGCCTGCGTGTAAGCCGCAGCCGCCGCGATGCCTTCGAGGAGCGCTTCGGCATTGCCACCTAAGCGGTCTCGTGTAGGATGCACACCGCTCTCGAACTGCTTTGCTTTCGCCCCTGCCTTCGCATTGTCATGGTGGATACATACCGCACGCTCGCTTCGCCCGGACGCGCCGAACTCAAGCGCAAGGGCTCGCGATTTATCGCACAGGCCCTGTCGGTTGAGACCACAGAAGCCGCCGAATCCTGCATTGAGGCGGTGCGTGCCGAGCGTCATCAGGCTACGCACCACTGCACGGCTTACCGCATCCACCCAAGCGGCGATGTCTTTCGCTACAACGATGATGGCGAGCCCACTGGCACTGCCGGACCGCCAATCTTGCAGCAGATAGACGGGCGCGACCTGACCAATACGCTCGTTATCGTGACGCGCTACTACGGCGGCACCAAGCTGGGCACCGGCGGTCTGGTGCGGGCCTATGGGGATGCCACGGCCGCCGCCCTCGATGCCGCATCAATCACAGAATCCGTTGTGCGCACGCCCGTTGCCGTCACGTTCGACTACGACGACACCGCTGCCGCCGAGCAGGTACTACGCCAGTTCGACACCGCCCGCCTCGACGACGCCTACACCGATGTAACCCGCTGGGTCGTAGGGCTGCGCCCCTCGCAAGTTGACGCCTTCGTGCAAACCATGACGAATGCCCTGGGCGGACGCGCCGCCATCGAGCGCAATCCGTCAACCACTGCGCACTAAATGTACCGTCTTTCCACGCCTGAAAGCCGAGGGGGCCTGCAGCCTTTGCTATTCATCAACCGCCTACTGAGAACGTGTTGTGCTATACATGTACCTGCCGCTGACCGTGCAGAAGTGCATGTTTATGCCCCTACACGGTCATCCCAGACGGATGCCGACCGCCGTCGGCACACGATCTGGGATCCATCTCACAATGGATAGATGCGTGCGGGACGTGAAGGTAGCCTTCAACCGGCGGAATGGATCCCGGATCAGCGGCGCCAGGGGCGCCTTGCCTGTCCTGAACTCGATTCAGGATCTGGATGACAAGACGATGGGGAGCTCTGCGCCTTCTGAACCCATAGCACAATCCGTACTGAGGCATGAACGGCAATCCATGAGCTGGATGCGCGTGTATGATCCTGCTTTACGGGGGAAACCCACAGTTCCATGACCCTGTACGCCCCTTGCCCCTATAGATTCTTCATGATGGAGATTTTCATGATGAGGGGATTTCACTCAATGTAACCGTCGGCTGTCATATCCATCATACCCTCTTTGCCAATGCGCTACGCCACTCATATTCTTGCGCAACTCGCTTTCGGTAGCCTGCTTTGTGTGAGTCTTCCCCTGTCGGGACAGGCGCAGTCCATTGCGCGCGACGGGGTCAACGAAAACACGGGCAACTACCACCTGCAATCCTCCTTTACCAGCGTGTCGGTGGTTGAAAACGATACTCCTACAATTGACGAAGCTGCGGTTGCGCTTTCGTACGTGGCCGGAAGCTGGACGATTATCCTCCGCTCCGAGGCCGCTGATTGGACTCTGGCCCGGGCCGAAGAGGCGGTCTTTACCATCGATGACTCGACCTACGAAACGACCGATGTGCACACCGTAGATGCCGAGCGCACCCCCAACATTCTCACCGAAGAAAACGCCATTCTCGCTCCCGGGGAGCTGCGTGCCCTGATTGCTGACGCCGAGGCAGTGCGTGTGCAGCTTGGCACCTACGTGCTCGACGTCTCCGATCTCCCAGATCACCATGCCCTCTTGCAAACGCGGCTGGATGACGAGACTTCCGAGGAATCTGATGAGGAAGGACAGCTGTCGGGCAACACCCCACGTTGAATCGGTTAGTTCCCCGACACGACAATGTCCCTGCTCCCACTTGCACTGCATCCTCATATCTTGTAGGATATAGGGCGAATCACTTACCGTCAACCTCTTCCCAATCAACGCACTGCTATGTCCGACCTCAAGCTGGATGCATATGGCATCGATGTCGATGTTATCTTACGCAACGCCGATCCGGCCCGTCTCTACGAAGAAGCCATCCACCGCGACCCCACCGCCGCGATTGCCGATACCGGTGCGCTTACCATCCGCTCCGGCGAAAAGACCGGACGGAGCCCGGCAGACAAGCGCATCGTGAAGCACCCCGAAAGCGCCGACGACATCTGGTGGGGCCCGATCAACATGGAGATCGACGCCCATACCTTCGAAATTAACCGTGAGCGCGCGCAGGACTACCTCAACACCCGCGATCGGCTCTACGTCATCGACGGGTTTGCCGGGTGGGATCCCACCCATCGGCTCAAGGTGCGCATTGTGTGTTCGCGCCCGTACCACGCGCTCTTTATGCACAACATGCTCATCCGCCCCACCGAAGAGGAACTGGCGGACTTTGGGGAGCCGGATTTTGTGATCTTTAATGCGGGCGAGTTTCCGGCGAACCGCCAGACCAAACACATGAGCTCGAAAACGAGCGTCGACCTCTCGTTCGAGGACAACGAGATGGTTATCTTGGGCACCGAGTACGCCGGCGAGATGAAGAAAGGGGTCTTCACCGTCATGCATTACCTGATGCCCAAACGCGACGTGCTCTCGATGCACTGCTCCGCCAACGAGGGCATGGACGACGAAGACGTGACGCTCTTCTTCGGCCTGAGCGGTACCGGCAAAACGACGCTCTCTGCCGATGCGAACCGCCGTCTCATCGGCGACGACGAGCACTGCTGGAGCGACGACGGCGTATTCAACATTGAGGGCGGCTGCTACGCCAAGGCTATTGGCCTGACCGAAGAGAGCGAGCCCGAAATCTACAACGCCATTCAGTACGGCACGCTGCTGGAGAACGTCGTCTACGACAAAAAGACGCGCACCGTCG
>NZ_JAWOAR010000252.1:0-4917 GCF_046498435.1 Longimonas sp.
GGTCGCGTGTGGGCGACTTTTGTGTACGACGGCGGATTGCTTCGCATCGATGCCAGCGGCACGGCGCAGCGTCTGCTAAGCAATCGGCGTGTGTGGCAGGTGGATACGGTGGGCGACAGCCTGGCCCTGGCCAGCACGCGTCAGCACGGGCTGTACGTGCTCAATGCAGAAACCGGCGCCGTGCAGCGCCAGCTTACCGAAGCCGACGGGCTGCGCTCCTCGAACGTGATGGCGGCACACGTAGCTCGCGATACGTTGTATGTTGGGCACGCCCATGGCATCACCAAACTGCCGTTGCGTGTGCTTGGGCAGACCGAACAGCCCCCGCGCACGTTGCTTACAGGGCTGGAGGTAAACCTGAACGATCAGCCCGCTACGCCCACTTTGGATCTGGAGGCAAGCGACCGGAGCATCGGGTTTTCGTTCGCCGGCGTTCACTTTGCTGATCCCCAGAGCGTACACTACGAATACCGACTGCTACCGCAGGACACCACGTGGAGTGCGACCACGCAGGGCTTTACGCGATACACGAACCTGGATCCAGGGGCGTATCAGTTTCAGGTACGGGCGCGGCTCAACGACCGTTTGGCTGGGGAGGCGGCCACGTACTCATTTCGGATTCCGGCGTACATCTACGAGATGCGCAGCGTGCAGGGGCTTGCCGGACTCATTCTGCTGATGCTGGGCTGGGTCGCCTATCGCTGGCGGATTCGGCGCTTGCAGCGGTATCAGCAGGTGCTGGAGGAGATGGTGCAGGAGCGCACCACGGAACTGCGCGAGGAAAAACGCAAAACCGAAGCCCAGGCCGAGCGGCTGGCCGAGCTCGACGACGCCAAGAACCGGTTCTTTGCGCATGTAAGTCACGAGTTTCGGACGCCGCTCTCGCTCTTGCTCAGTCCCCTCAAAAGCGCGCTGCAACAGGCCAGTGATGGTGTGGTGGAACTGGGTATCGAGCAGGTGCAGCGCATGGTACGCAACGCCGAACACGTGCAGCGCCTGATCGACCAGCTCCTCGATCTGGCTACGCTTCAGGCAAGCCGTATGTCGGTGGAGCACCAGCCGGGTGATCTAGCCACCCTCGTGCAGCGCACCGCCGATGCGTTTACGGAGCGGGCCCAGGGCCAGAGCATCGATCTGGACGTGCACCGGCCTACGCATCCCCTCGAAAGCCAGTTCGACGTCGAGAAGGTGGAAACGATCGTGAGCAATCTGGTGGATAACGCGCTCAAGTTCACGCCCTCGGGCGGAGCGGTTACGGTGCGTGTGGAGCCGTCGGGCGACCGGCCTGGATATGCCACGATTTCGGTGGCGGACACGGGGCCGGGCCTCTCGGAGGCGGAGCAGGAGCGCATCTTTGCACGCTTTGAGCGGGGCAACCGGGCACAGGAGCACGACGAAGATGGGCTGGGCCTGGGTCTCACACTGACCAGCGAACTGGTGGCGCTGCACAACGGCACCATTGATGTGGAGAGCACGCCCAACGAAGGCAGCACCTTCATTGTGCACCTGCCACTGTATCCGACCACCCAGTTGCCGCCCCGCGACGTACGCACCGACATCGCACATCTTGAGGAGGCATCAGCAATCGAGATGCACTCCAATGGCGTTGCGCCCGCGCACGACGCCGCATCGGAATCCAGCGCAACTGTCCTCGTGGTCGAAGACAACGCCGAGATGCGCAGCTTCCTGGAGGAAGAGCTGTCCCCTCGGTGGCGCGTGCGCACAGCCGGAGATGGCGCCGAAGGATGGGCTATGATCCAGAACGACCCGCCCGACCTGGTCCTGGCCGATGTGATGATGCCCGAGATGGACGGATTCGCGCTATGCCGCGCCATCAAAGAGGATGCGGAGCTGCGCACCATTCCTGTGCTGCTCCTGACCGCCCGCGCGAGCAATGAAGCCGAGCGCGAGGGGCTTGGCTGCGGGGCTGATGCCTACATCACGAAGCCGTTCGACGTTGCCGCCCTGAAGCAGCGCATTGCCAATCACCTGGCCGCCCGCAAACACTTGCAGGCGCGCTTTGAAGAACAGGTTTCGCTGTCCAGTACCAGCGCGAGCATCGACCGGCAGCACCTGCCGTTTATGGAGGCGGTTACTGGTGCTGTGGATGAGCACCTGGACAACCCCGACTTTACGGTCGATCAGTTGGCGAGTGCGGTGGCGCTAAGCCAGCGGCAGTGCACGCGTCGCCTCAAAGACGCGGTGGACATGACCCCGGCCGCGTTCATTCGTCACCGCCGCATCGAACACGCAAAAACGCTCCTGCAAACGGATCCAGAGACCATCGCCGAGGTGGTGTACGCGGTTGGATTCCGCTCGTCATCGCACTTCTCGAAAGTCTTCCGCAAAGCCACGGGGCAGTCGCCCTCGGCCTATCGCGACGCGTCCGAAAACGAGACAGATGCGGGCTGATCCCGGCATTGCATAGCCGCGCGGATGCGACCTTCCCTGTCGTAATTACGACATATCCTATTGTGATTTCGACATTGTCCCATCTACGACACGATATGTCGCATCTCCGATAGCTCGTTTTTGGACATTCCGTGCTCCGGTCGGTTGCATGGAAGGCACGACAGAAGATGCAATGCGTCGCGAGGCGCCAGCAGTCAATTCGTTCTTCTGCTCGTATGCGTTTTTCTTCCTACAACCATACTCAATGCTATGCAACGTTCTCTCTCTTCTAACGCCACCCACGCTTCGATACCTAAATTGGGTGTCTTTCTGGTTGCCTTCGTCCTCATGATCAGCATGTCGGCTTGCGACTTATTCGGTAGCGATGATGACGAAGAAAGCGGTGCTTCCCTGGACGGTGATCTTACGTTCAGGGCGGAAAGCAGCTCCACTCTCTCGATAAACTACAATGTGTCCTACTTTTACGACGGTGGAACGTGCCAGTCAGGGGGAGCGAGTGGGATTGGAGAGTCTCTCCCGGTTGAAGCTGAGCTCAACGGACCGAGCGGTACCGACTGTGCTGATAATCCCGGCGATTTCGATGGGGTGCAGGTCACAGCAATTATGAACAACGCGAATCCCGACTTTCTTAGCATGACTCTGCAGCTTCGCAGCGACGGAGATGTCATAGACGAGGCGACCGATTCCGAAAACTTTGGGGGCGCAGAGACCTGGATCGTTGAGGCTGGCGAGGTCCCCGATCGGTCCAATTAGCGTCTCCAACCGCTCGGATTGCCGTACTGGGGCTCGTTCCACTCCACACTATTGGCGGATTCGTCCAGATTGACTTTGCCGGACCGTTTGCGCTCCAGCCCGAAGCAGCCTATATCCAGAAAGGCTTCGACATTTCCACTATTCCCAATGACCCTAATGTGGGAGCCGGGAGTCTGGCGCTCGACTACGTAGAGATTCCCATCTTGGCCAAGCTGCAGATCCCGGTCGCCGGCCCCATGACGCCCACGGTGTTTGGAGGGCCGGCAGTGGGCATAAATCTAAACGCCGAGTTCGATGAGCCTCGTCCTGGCACCGATCCCCGCGACATCAGCGACTTCGTAAATGGCACCGAGATCGGCGCACACGTGGGGGCTGGGCTTGACGTTGAGGCTGGAGGCGTGCTCCTGATGCTTGATGCACGCTACACACGAGGCCTGACTGGCGTGTTTGACGATGAGGAGATCAACGATGCAGCATCCGACATCAAAAACGAAGGATTCCGCCTGAGCCTGGGCATCGGATTTTAGAAGGCGGTAGACGTCTGACGCTGACGCCATATCGACATGTAAATGCGAGGCAGATGCCTCTACCTGTTTCCTCTCGGCCAGGGATGCCAGGGGACAACCTGTTCCTCGCCGCATCACATGCAGGGGCAGGTGCATCGCTGGCCCGAGAGGATGTTTTCTGCAGACGAGTGACCGCAACTGTCAAGCCCGAACGCTTTTACCAATGAGAGGCTGGTAGCTGCGACATCAAGTCCCTTTTTCAAGGGTGCATTTTCTTCTCCAACATAGCACACGCATGGCATGAAAAAGAATCGATACGCGTCGTTTCAAGCAGCTTGGTGGGCAGCCACCGCCATGGTTTTGGTGGTTGCACTCGTGTATGTAGGATGCCGCGGGAGTGGAACGTTGGCGGAGGGCGGTATGGTGTGGGAAGGCGACAATGTCATCATTGTGAAGTCCGATTCGACCGGATCCACGAGTGCAATGGTTGACCGCGTGGTTCGCACCTTGAAGAGGGCCGAGGTATCCACCGAGGAATTAAACCGGACGTCGGGCTATCTGCGTACGGAGCCGATTCGCGTGAACGACACCCTGAACCTGCGGCTCAACGTTGTAGCGACCGATTCGGGACGCGTCGAGATTGCCGGAGAAATGGCAGACCTGCGCCAGTCTGATCCTGATGATTGGACGCGGGTGGCGTGGAACGAGACGCCTCGGCGGGGAGCAGGCATATGGCCGTTCATGACGGAGGTTGGACAAGCGATTGGTTCTATTGAGGGATACGAGCGCGACCCACGGCTTATGGGCTCGTTTGCGTGTGGCGGACGCCGTTGTGCTGAAGACGAAACGTGCGAGGGGAATGTATGCCAGGCTCCAGATCAAGAAGCCATTGCTGGCGCCGATGAGCCCGACCGTGATCCATCCCCACGTACGCGGGTGTGTACCTCCGAAAATGAGCAAGCGCTTGTAGACGCTGTACGCTCATACCGCGCCTCTCAAGATCTGCCAGAGGTGCCGCTGTCCACCGGACTTACCGAGGTGGCCCAGACGCACGCCCGCGACTTAGCCAACGAGGCTCCGCATGAAGAAAGCCGCTGCAATCTGCACAGCTGGTCTGACGAGGGATCGTGGAGCCCGTGCTGCTATACCGATGATCACGCCAACGCGTCGTGCATGTGGGAAAAACCATCGGAGCTAACCGATTACAGCGGATCTGGATACGAGATCTCGTATAGCGGGCCGCCCG
>NZ_JAWOAR010000279.1:0-3477 GCF_046498435.1 Longimonas sp.
GGGGAAAGGGCAGTGCTCAATGTGAGAACAATCACTTTCAACCCAGCGCCTTTTCAACCCAGCGCCTTTTCAACCCAGCGCCTTCCCCCAACCCGTCATCCTGGACAAGCGATTCCGACAGCGGTCGGAAGAGCGCGGTCCAGAAATGAGCGGAGCGAATTCACATCGTAATCCAGAGCAAGGCAGCAGCCTCTCGTTGCAAGGACATACCTGCTAAGATACTTTTTTAGGTCTACTTAATAACTGCCTTCGTATGACAGCTACGTTGCAACTGGAGTTGGTATTAAACCTTGTTTTGACGGTTGCCCTGAAATCATCTCCGACAAATACTGACATGGTGAGCTGTCGAGGAAACCATCTCTTATCTTTTGTTGCAAGCGGCCCTGGTATCCTGGTGCTACGTCATACCAAATTCGGTTGCCGCATTGTCGCATCGCCTCTCCACAGCGCACCAGATGTACGTCGTCAGTCCGCCTTCAGCCTCGTGTGGGTAGACAGACAAGTAGGTCGATGCACGGCTGAATGTCTTCTCGTTCACCCGTCATCCTTCGATACTTCCATCCCCCAACAGAGCGCGCAGAGTTGGCATTACGCTTTCCTGCCGCGCTGCACTGCTTCCTCCGCATCCTTGATCCGGTTAATCATATACCGAATAAACTGACGCTTCGAGAGGTCTTTCTGCTCGGCCTGACGTGTAAGCCAGTCCGCTTCCTCCTCTGAAAGCGGCACCGAAATCGCCCCTTCGGCTGTTTCGTCCAGCAGTGTGTCGGATACAGGAATTTTCATAGCCAACGTGAGTAGACGGGGGACAAAAGTGACATGAGGAAAGGCGACTCGTCAGATGCTCATCCTTGGCAGGCTCTTAAGTCTGCGGGATGAGCGGCAGCCCTACCGCTTCGTTCTGTACACGTTCAACGCGTGTGGTATAAGTTTGGCACTGCAGTTCAAGCGTCGGCCACACGGTCGCATCGACCAGATGCCCCCCTAATGTGGAGCCATCCGGGCGGCCCAGCGTGGCGTGGGCATGCACACGTACATCGCCCTCGTGCCACGTCAGGTTGCCTGCTACGTGTAGTACCTCAACTTGCTGATCCACTGCAATCGGATTATACACCTTCGCTTCACGATCAAAAAATGCAATCGTTGCCTTCGAAAATGCACCAATCCCGTGAAATGTAGCACTTTGCAGATCATGCTCGGCAGCAAACCCGCGCAGGCTCTCCATAAAATCGGCATCCTGATCCATCACCAGGAGATGCGAAGCCTTAGGGTCCAACGAAAGAGTGCGGTAGCTCATAAGCAGACGTCGTGGTAGTACAAGTAGATAACTTACGTTGCGGGGTATACCACCAATCCTCCGTATGGTGTCATTCAGAAGAGAAGAGCGCTGGAGGTTACAGCGCACTACTCCCAATACGTATTTAATTGCCTGAAATAACTATTGCAACCTAATTATTTTGGGAAGCACTTTCATTACAAGATTAATTTTGCTCTAGGCTACAAAAATCCATAATTACCTTTTTATTGCATTTCAGTGGAGAGCGAAGTCACACAGATCAACGAAGGGATGTGGTTACTCATAAACAAGGGTTGTGATAATACGATTAAGTTAAATGAGAGGGATGCGGCAGGTACGAGACAAGCACCGTGTGTGCGTACCGGATTACCGCCCGGGATTGCACGTCCGCAGCGGGTCTCGTATCATAAAGCTGATTGCTTGCCTCACCATCTAAACCGTGCGCTCGTGTTAGCCTCTCTGTCCTCCTCTCGCTGGCTCATCTGGCTCCGCACGCCCTACGCCATGGCCGGGATGGTGCTTGCTGTAGGTGTGCTTACGCTGGCCTGGCCGCTGCCAGCCCCGCCGCCCGAGGCGCCCCAGACCCTGCGCATCACCGATCGTCAGGGCGTGCCGCTACGCACCCTCTACCCGAACGGACGCCACCGCCCTGTCTCCCTGAACGATGTGGATACGGTAGCGGTGCAGGCGCTTCTTGCCACCGAGGACCAGCGGTTCTACACGCACATCGGCATCGATGTGCTGAGCGTGCTGGGGTCGGCGTGGGCCAATCTGCGGGCCGGACGCGTGGTGCGGGGGGCCTCGACGGTTACCATGCAGGTGGCCAAAGCGCTACGCGGAGGACCCGAGCGCTCGTGGTGGAATAAAATGGCAGAGGCCCATCTGGCGCTGCGGCTGGAGCTGCGCTGGTCGAAAGATCGTATCCTGGAGACGTGGCTCAACCGCGTGTCGTTTGGCAACCGTGCGCACGGCATTGAGGCCGCAGCGCGGCTCTACTTCGGCACCTCCGCACGCGACCTGACGCCGCATCAGAGCACCTACCTGGTGGGGCTGCCCCAACGCCCGGGCTACTACAATCCATACCGCTTCCCCGAACGCGCAGCCCGGCGTCAGCGGCATGTGCTGGGAGCGCTGGTGGAGCACGGCGTAATTACCACTGCCGACAGTGCAGAGTGGGCCGATGTGCCGCTTCGGGTGCGGCAGCCGTCGCAGACGCGCCGCGCGCCGCACTTCACCACCATGCTGCTGCAAAACGCCAACGACGACGCCCGCTCGGCCCGCGAGTGGCGCACCACGCTCGACGCTGCCCTGCAAGCCCGCATTGAGGCCCGCGTGCAGACCCGACTGCACCGCCTCCGCGACCAGAATGTGACCAACGCGGCGGTGCTTGTGCTCGACAACGAACGCGGCGCGATCCGAGCATACGTGGGCAGCCGAAACTTCTGGAACGATGCCATTGCCGGAGAGAACGACGGCGTGCGCATGCAGCGCCAGCCAGGCAGCACGCTGAAACCCTTCCTGTACGGCCACACGCTCGACCAGCGCACGTACACCCCCGCATCCATCTTGCCCGATATTCCGCTGCATGTGCCCAGTGCAGGCGGCGCGTTTACGCCCTCGAACTACGACAATCGGTTCCACGGCCCGGTGCCCCTGCGCGAGGCGCTGGCCGCCAGCTACAACGTACCTGCGGTGTATGTAGCCCGTGAGATCGGCCCGTCTGCACTGCTGACTACGCTGCGGCAGGCCGGATTCGACACGCTCGACCGCACCGGCGCGCACTACGGTGTGGGGCTGGCGCTGGGCAACGGCGAGGTGCGGCTAATCGACCTGGCCGAAGCCTATGCCGGACTCGCACGCGGCGGTGCACGTCCGACCGCTCACGCTCGGACGTGGACGCGCACGGCCACCGGCGATACGCTGCATCACACACAGCCTACGCCTGCTGCCCTGGGGCTGGCACCTGCAACCACCGTCCAACTCACCGACATGCTGTCGGATGCGGAGGCTCGTGCGCCCGGATTTGGAGTCGAGACGCCGCTGGAGCTTCCGTTTCCGGTGGCAGTCAAAACGGGCACATCGAAAGACTACCGCGACAACTGGACGGTCGGTTACACGCCGCAGCACACTGTGGCCGTGTGGGTCGGCAACTTCGACGGCAGTCCGATGCAAAACGTGAG
>NZ_JAWOAR010000111.1:0-3222 GCF_046498435.1 Longimonas sp.
CGTCTAAGAGCAGCACCTGGGCCTCCTTCAAGATGGCGCGAGCAATGGCCACACGATGCTGCTGTCCGGCCGAGAGCCGGACGCCCCGCGCGCCGACTTGTGTGGCGTAGCCGTTGGGTAGCGCCTGGATGAACGCGTGGGCATTGGCCATGCGTGCGGCGCGCTGCACGTCGGCGTCGGTGGCGTCGGGGTCGGCGTAGCAGATGTTGGAGGCCACCGTACCTGAAAACAGCGTCGGGTCTTGCGGCACGAGCGCAATCTTGCGGCGCAGCATTTTCAGGTCGAACGTGCGCAGGTCGTGGCCTCCCAACGTGACGGCGCCTTCTTGCGGATCCCAAAAGCGTCCAATCAGGTTGGCCACGGTGCTTTTGCCAGCGCCCGAGGAGCCCACCAGGGCCGCCGTCTCGCCATGCGGAATCTGCATCGATACGCCACGCAGCGCGGGTTCTTTCGCATCCGGATACGTAAAGCGGACGTCGTTGAGCGCCACCGTTCCGGCAGGCACGTCGGTCCTGGATCCGCCCGACTCTGGCTCCGCGTCCATCAGGTTCGACAGGCGCTCCAGTGCGGCCATGCCCGATTGCAGCTTGTCGTTGAAGAACATGACGGACTTTACCGGGCCTTGCAGCTGGCGCTGGTACATGATGAACGCCGTGAGTTCGCCCAGCGTGAGCGATCCGCCCACGACCATCCAGCCCCCCACGAGCAGCAGCGCACCGAGTCCGTAGTTTGCGGTGATGTTGACGAGCCCCTCCATCTTGCCCACGTCTTTGCGGCGGTCCAGGTTAAGATCGACGTAGGCTTGGTTCTGCCGCCCGAAGCGCTGGCGCTCCTGATCTTCGCCGACGAAGGCTTTGACCACACGGATGTTGGAGATAGCTTCGGTCGAGGTGGCGGTGAGGCGCGCCACCGTCTCGCGAATGTCGCGCGAGGCTTCGCGCAGCGGCTCCTGGTAGTAGTACGTGATTACCGCCAGCAGCGGCAGTACCACCAGGTTGACGAGCGCGAGTTTCCAGTTCATGACTACGAGAATGGCCGCCACCACCAGAATCGCCACGAGCTGCCCCGACAGCCGCGACGCTGCCGCCTGAATCATACCCTCCAGCGCGTTCGGGTCGCTCACCACACGCGAGCTAAGCGATCCCGACTGCTCATTGGAGAAGCGCGACACCGGCAGCGTCATGAGGTGGTTGTACGCATCCATGCGCACATCGCTCACCACATGCTGCGTGAGCGCAAAACTCCAGTACATGCCCGCGTACTCGATGATGGCGCGGAAGAGGTAGAATCCGGCAAACGCGATGCCAAACCACAGAAAGAGCGAGGCATTGCCCTCCGGAATGACCGTGTCGAAGGCGTAGCGCACAAACTGCGGTCCGACGGCTTCGAGCGCAGCCGTAAAGCTGATCAGTGCCACCAGTGCCAGCACCCGTGCTTTATACGGAGCCAGCACGCCCCACAGCCGCTTCAAAATGGCGAGTGTGGACTGGCGCGGCTCGGTGTTCGGATCGGACATACGGGGTTATTTCGGATACAAAAAAGAGGAGGCGGCGTCGAGCAGCCTCGGCAGGATTGAGCAGCGGTTTCTGTTTTTGGTGTGTGCTCACCGAGCAGGAGATGGTTCGGCTTCGCTCACCATGACATCATTTATAGTGTGTCATCCTGGCGGAGCGGCTCCGTCCCGGAGGCGCGCAGTCGAAGGATCTCCCCAACAGGAAACGCGGCGAACGTCGTCGGGCCTCCGCGTGCTCACCTGACCTACCCTGGGCGTGTGCCACTGCTACACCGCAGGGGCGTCGGTGTCGGTGAGATGCGCCAGGCGGCGGTATTCGGTGTAGAGCCCCTCGCGGAGCGGCACCAGCTGCTCGTTTGCCCGTGCGGCCGCTTCGGTGAGCACCGAATGCAGAAACCAGCACTGCTGCTCGGGGCCCGCACTCAGCGCCGTGCGTCCCGGTGCCGAGGTGAAGATGTCGATGCCCTGCTCCAGCGTCTGGTTCATCGTCCACACGTTGTGGTGCTTATCCGCCAGGCTGATGGCCAACGCTTCATCGGGCGCTTCGGTCAGGTGCTCCACGTACGCCTCCTTACGTATGCGCCACGGCAGCTTGTTGCCCGTGTCGTCGAGCTTCGGTTCAGTGACATCCACAACCAGGCGTGTCACGTCGTCTCCCACCAGCTCGCGCAGTTCATCGGAGGTCATGCGTTCGCCGTGCGTGTTGGGGTCTTCGATGATGTCGTGCAGGTACGCCGCTGCCACCACTGTGGACGTCCACCCCGCACGCGCCACCGCCATCGCTACCGACGACAGATGGGCAATGACCGGTACGCGCACCGGCTCGGGCTGCTCAAACGGCTCATCGCGCCACCGGCTCTTGCGGTAGCAGTCGTTGTGCCACTCCGACGCCAGTTCAATGGCGTGCTCAACGAGTGGACTAAAGGACGAGGCAAAAGAATCGGACATAATCGTAGCGGGTGTGATGAGATGAAACGTTACAACTGAATCAGCCGGTGCGACGCGTTGCCCACGTCGATGTGAGCGCGGATCGTATCCAGCAGGTCCATGCTGTATTTATTGAAGAAGTACGTCGGGTTCAGGGTTCGCTCTTGCAGATTCCGTGTGGGCATCAGGTTTACGCAGACCTTTTCGATCTGCGCACGCACCTCGTCTTGCTGACGCTTTTCGGCGCGCACCACACGTTGCTTCAGGTCGTTCATCTCGTTCACTACAGCGGCACGCGTTGCCTCTACCGAGCGCCCAAGCGTGGCATCCACCGCCTCGGCCGTAGGCTTTAAGTCGTTCAGGGCCTTGTGGATGCGGGAAGCGGTCTGCCCAAACGTCTGGTCGATATCCACCTCCATCGCATCCACCACGACCGATTGGATTTGAACAGGATCCCCTACAAGAAAATCTGTTGAAAAAACTTCAGAATCTTCAAGCCTGATGTTTGAAAGCTGAACGTTTCTATAGGCAAAAAATATTTTATAATTAATCTGTTCTCCAAGATAATATTCTTTACCGTCAATTTCCTGCCAAACTTTTACATTTTCAGACTGAACTTTATCAATATCATCTTTTTCATGAATTTTTATTTGTACTTTTTCTGTTTGAAAATCTTTTCCATCAGCCTTAACTTTAATCGGACCAATAGAAAACTCTCCCGATTTGAGCGCAAGTGCCCTGTATTTGAACTCCTGCTTAACCTGAGTCTCGAAATTGACAAC
>NZ_JAWOAR010000137.1:0-2945 GCF_046498435.1 Longimonas sp.
GATTTTGTCCCCGAGTTTGCCGCCGTCGCCTCACGCATTGAGGAAGGTGAAGTATCAGAGCCCTTCTACAATCCCACTCACACCGGCTACCACATCGTGCGCGTCAACGAACGACGCGGCAACACCGTAGACCTGAACCACATCCTAATTGAGGTGGATCAGCGCTCGGCAGATGCCGAAGCTGCCATCGAGTACCTCAGTACCGTGCGCGACTCGGTGGTCAACCATGATCAGTCGTTTGCCCGCATGGCCAAGCGCCACTCCCAAGAAACAGGCAGCGCTGAGCTGGGCGGGCGCGTCCTCGATCCGCAATCGGGCATGCGCGACCTGGTACTCGACCGCCTGGGCGCTTCCTGGAAAGAAAGCCTGCGCGACCTCGAATCCGGCGACATCAGCGAACCCAACCGCGTGCGCCTGCTCGATGGCGACCGCGGCTACCACATCGTCCAGCTGCACCGCCGCGTCCCCGAACACCGCGTCAACCTGGAGATGGACTACGAGCGGATTCGGCAGTTTGCCCTTCAGGAAAAGCAAGCCCGCGTGCTTGAGGAGTGGCTCGCCGAAAAACGCGAAGAGGTCTACGTCGAAATCAAGGTCGACGACCCTGAAGACTTCGTAGCCGCCCAGTAGAACGCCCCGCAAACGCCCGGTAAACGCTCCGTAGCCGCGCTACACGCTCTGCATCCAGGGGCGGCTCGGGCTCGCTCACCATTGTCTTTCTATCGCTTGTCGTTGCCTGCATGCCTTCGTCCTCTGCCACCTCGTCCGCTCTTGCCGATACCGACATTGACGCCGACGCTGTCGCCGAGGTAGGGGCGGCGTACGACCGCCTCCACAACGAAATCAGCCGCGTCATCGTGGGGCAAGATGCGATCATCACGCAGGTATGCGCCAGCCTCTTTGCGCGTGGACACACGCTGCTGGTGGGCGTGCCTGGCCTCGCCAAAACGCTGCTGGTGCGTACGCTATCGCGCGCGCTCAACCTGTCGTTTAACCGCATCCAGTTCACGCCCGACCTGATGCCGAGCGACATTACCGGCACCGACATCATTCAGGAGACCGACGATGGGCAGCGCCACTTTGAGTTTGTGCAAGGGCCTGTTTTCGCTAATATTATACTGGCGGATGAGATCAACCGTACCCCCCCCAAAACCCAGGCGGCCCTGCTGGAGGCCATGCAAGAACGCCACGTAACCGCCGGTGGCCAAACGCGTCCGCTCGATGCGCCGTTCTTTGTCCTCGCCACGCAGAACCCGATCGAGCAAGAGGGCACCTATCCGCTGCCCGAGGCGCAGCTCGACCGCTTCATGCTGAACCTGTGGCTCGACTACCCGTCGTTTCAGGAAGAGGTCGAAGTCGTACGCACCACCACCGCCGATGCCCTTCCCGAAGCCAAACCGGTACTTACGGCCGAGGAGGTCATCCGCTACCAGCAGGTCGTGCGGCAGCTTCCAGTGACGGATAATCTCATCGAGTACGCCGTGGACCTCGTCGCACAGACACGTCCCAGCACCAAACGCGCCCCACAATACGTGAGCGACTACCTGGAGTATGGCGCGGGGCCTCGCGCATCCCAATACCTGATCCTGGGCGCAAAGGCCCTCGCCGCATTCGACGGACGCGCCACCCCGCTCGAAGAGGATGTACGTCGCATTGCGCTCCCCGTGCTGCGTCATCGCATCGTCACCAATTTTAATGCGGAGGCCGACGGCATTACCACCGAAGACGTCATTCAGCGGCTCTTGGATGCATAAGCCGTTGTGTTCATTGGGCTTCTACCGTGCCAGGTCCTGCTTTTCCTATGCCCAACCTCGACCCCGAACGCTACCTGCGCCTCACCCTTACGCGCCGCGAACACTTCACCGACGACGTAGGCGTGCTGCACGTTGAGGCCAGCGAACCAATTTCCTTTACCCCCGGCCAGTACGCCACCCTCGGGCTTGTTGTGGATGACCAGCCACGCCCGCTGCTGCGCCCGTACTCGGTCATTGGCACGCCCGGCGATACGCACCTGGAGTTCTACCTGGAGCGCGTCGACGACGGGCAGCTTACCCCGCACCTGTGGCGGCTACAACCCGGCGCTACGCTCTGGATGCGCCGCAAAATTGTAGGCCGCTTCGTACTCGACACCGAGGTGCATCACCACGTCATGGCCGCCACCGTCACAGGTGTGGGGCCGTATCTCAGCATCCTGCGCACCTGGTTGGATACGCCGGCTTCCAAGCGACGCAACGACCGCTTCCTGCTGATCCACGGCGGCAGCTACGCCAGCGAGCTGGGGCGCTATCGCCACGAAATGGAAGACTATGCCGCCCAGCATGATGCCATCACGTACATACCCACCGTGAGCCGTCCCCGCGAAGCCCTCGACTGGACCGGCGAGCGCGGGCGCGTCGAAGATGTGCTTCGCAAGCATTGGGATGCAGCGGGTTTCCCCCTGCACGACACCGCCCTCTACACCTGTGGCCATCCGCAGATGATCGACAAAGCGCAGGGCATCGGCGCCCGCGCCGGACTGTCTGCCGACCGCATTCACGAGGAAAAGTACTTTGTGGAGAGACATTGACGGATAGGCTGCGGGGCATGCGGCAACGAGATCCCTCTGCCTGGGGACGTCAAAACAGCTTCCGGTAGTCGTTATCCCTGAAGTGATTGAGTTATCGGGAAGCGAGTAGATTACTTCGTGTGTCGCTTCGCTCGACTCTGGATCTGCTCCCGATGGCCGTCGGGATTGTCCGGGATGACTATAATAGGAGTTACGCACTTGACCCGAGGGGCGTCATTTCCTGCCTGTGGACCTAGTCCTTGCACATAACTTTCTCTTTGATATTTTGTTGGCAAGAGGTTTGCCTGCTTTACCACTTGTTCAATTATTTCCCCCTTTGCTAGATCGACTGGATCGTCCGTGCCATTGGATCCGCATTCAGGTCATCTGTTTGGGGGTA
>NZ_JAWOAR010000165.1:0-12377 GCF_046498435.1 Longimonas sp.
CTGAGCCAGGCGGCGAGCGTGGGCATGGTCGGTCGTCAGTTGGTCGCGGTGATGCGCCAGTGCGTAGCGCCCAGCGGCGGCCAAGATGCCCGCTTGGCGCATGCCCCCGCCCAGGCGTTTACGCACACGCCGCGCTGCATCGATGCAACCTGATGCACCTGCCAGTACCGACCCAACGGGAGCGCCGAGTCCTTTCGACAGCGCCACCCACACCAGATCGAACGGAGCGGCATAGGTAGCAACGGATGTGCCCGACGCCGCTGCTGCGTTCCAAAGGCGAGCCCCATCGAGAAGCAGGCGCAGCCCGTGCGAATGTGCAACCTCGGCAATAGCCTGTACACGCTCAATTGGATAGACGCGTCCGCCGGCTTTGTTGGCGGTGTTTTCGATTGCAACCACGCGCGAACGGGCAAAGACCGCGCCCTCGGGACGAATGGCGGCGGCTACGGGTTGAGGCGTTAGCAGGCCGTTTGCGCTGTGCACCGGGTGCAGTTGAATGCCCGAGACCGCGCCTGCCGCGCCCGTTTCGTAGTTGTAGATGTGACTGCTTGCATCCAGAATGACCTCGTCGCCCGGGTCGGTGAGCACATGTAGCGCAATCTGATTGGCCATGGTGCCCGAGGGAACGAACAGCGCATCCTCCTTGCCGAGCAAGGTTGCCACCTCGCGTTGCAACTCATTCACCGTAGGATCCTCGCCATACACATCGTCGCCCACGTCGGCAGTGGCCATAGCCTGACGCATGGCGGGGGAAGGGCGTGTAACGGTATCGCTGCGAAGATCAATCATGGCATTGCTTGGGTTAAGGGAGGGGCCGACAGGAGTCGGGACTCTGCTCACTATGACCGGCGCTGAGGGCTTACCAGCCGTGCTGTGCCATGCGGCGCTCAATGATGCCCGTGTAGCGCTCCATGTATTGCGGTGCGCGGTTGCGCGGGTCGGGCAAGCAGGCCGCCAAGCCCGCTGCCTGTCTTCGCGTGAGCTGGGCGGCCGCGTGTCCAAAATAATGATGCGTGGCGACTTCGGCCCCATACACGCCGTTGTCCCACTCTACGACATTCGCATACAGATGCAGGATGCGTTCTTTCGAGAGGATGAGTTCAGCCAGGTACGTAAGCGGGACTTCCATGGCCTTGCGCACGTACGACCGGTGGGTGGTAAGAAACAGGTTCTTAACGAGTTGCTGCGTAACAGTGGACGCACCGCGCAGCCGTCCGCCTTGCTCGTATTCCGATCGGATATCACTCAGCGCCTCCCAGTCAATGCCGTAATGCTCGTAGAAGCGCCCGTCTTCAGCCGCCACAATAGCCCGCGGCAGGTGCGCGCTGATGGCAGAGGCTGCAACGGGTTCGTAGTGGCGTGTATAGTCGGCACCACTGAGCTGGGCCTCTATGGCCCGCTGTAGTTGTACGCCCGTGATAGGAGGCCACACGACGGTGTAAGCCAGCAGCGCCACGGTACACAGCATGAGATACGCGCTCAGCAGCAGGAATCCCCCCCATGCAATGCGTTTGATCAACGGCCACAGATAGCGCATAACGAAACCACGGGCCCGGCCCGTTTAGCGGGTAATGTCGGTGATTCTGAGCGTTATCGTACCGGCGGGAACCTTGATATCGACCTCGTCGCCCTCTTCCTGGCCCAGTAAGCCTTTGCCAACGGGGCTTTCAACCGAAATTTTACCTTCGGATACGTCGGCTTCCTGCTCATTTACGAGTGTGTAGACCTGCTCGGCCCCGGTGCTCAGGTTTTCTACAGTGACCTTTGAGAGGATATACGCTTTGCTGTCGTCGACCTCACTTTCGTCTACGACGCGGGCGCGCGAGATCGTATCTTCTAGTTTCGAGATGCGCGCCTCCAGTTTGCCTTGCTCTTCTTTCGCGGCATCGTACTCCGCGTTTTCCGAGAGATCCCCTTTGGCCCGCGCTTCGGCAATGGCATCCGCAATGCGCGCACGTTCTTTTGTTTTCAGGAAGTGCAGTTCGTCTTTGAGCTCCTGAAATCCTTCTTCGGTAAGGTATACAGTCTTTTTGCTCATAAATAAAGCAGTAACATCATGGAAGAGTACATCTACAAAGACAGACCGCCACACCCGTGCGGCCACGGAAGCGGCGGTCTGTAGCATGTTGCATGTGTCGGAGCTTTATTCGGAAAGGCGCACGCAAAGTTCCTTAACATAGCGGACGGCGGGGTTTCTCCTCACACGGCAGACGCATGAACGGCGTTCTACGATATCGCCCGTCAAGATACAGCAAAGACAGGGCGTTATGAACAGTGTTATGATGCAGGGAGGGCAAGCCCTTCTGCTATAATGCGTGTGGCCTCGGGCCCGTAGTTGAAAATGCAGTCGATAGCGGCCATGCCTGGCTCAAAGCCATCGAAGTTCTGGCGGTATGTAGGATGCTCGTATGGCGGAAGCACGGTGTATGCCTCGGTCGTAGGGGAAGCGTCGAGCTCATCCTGATGCTCGTGCGCCACCCACACCGCATCCGCCTGAAGCGCCGTACCAACATCCGCAAGCTGGCTGATACCATGCTCGGAGGCGTGCTCAAACGGCGTTTCGATCTGGGCAAAGGCACAGGTACACCGCGTGGAGATCTCGTTTGCGGTTTGTAGCAACTCGGGGGCGGTGTCAAAGAGCGGCGCAAAGTCGTCCTCGAAGTACTCGAAGTACATCGTGGAGCGGTAGTTGTACATGAAGGCGCGCCACTGCCGCTCGTGCCAAGGCACGTTGCCGTCGATCTTGACCTTGTGGGCCGGACGCCCATGTTGGTGCGACCACATCGGCAGGGTAATCCACTGCCAGCCGTTGGGATTGCGCAGTTTGCTTCGGCTTTGGCGGGTTTGGCGCCGGTAGGGCCAGGTGTCAGCCCAAAGCACCCGATCGGCAGCGGCCATGAGTGCTACGCTGTGCAGGGGCGGAAAGTACTCAAGCGGCAAAACAGCAACAGTCATACGCAGCAGATATGTCGAGGATAAATACGAAGCACAGCGTGAAAAATGAATATGGTGTATCCATGCAACCGGTGGCATGCGACTGCCATACCGCGCGTAGCCCCGTGCTACGGAACGATTGCCGGGTTGTTACAACGCAGCGGCATAAACTCGCGCGTGGGTGTTTCGCTTTGGAGCCTCTATCGGTATACTACAAAAAGTGTATTGCAGGTACCTTAGCGTCTGGGCCCACCCTTTGCAGATGACAGAATGTCGATACGTGGCGAATCAAAGCCGGGTCCGACTTCTTACATGGATCGGTGTATCCTTGTAGCCCTATCCTGATAGGTTCCGCCCTATAGTTTTGGGTAATGCACCGGCGGCGCGGAGGTCCCGCTCTGTCTCCCTCTTTGTTGATTTCTTTTCGCTGTATGCCTTCCTCACCACGTACAGAACACGCTGACCCCAATCGTGGCGACTTGATGGGGGATGAAGCCCGATCCACTACCTCCTCTGCTCCTCTCACCGAGGCGGCTGCAAGTCCGCTCTTTTTGGGCGCGTTAACCCTTTTTGCGGGCTCCATTGCCTTTAGCGTGCTCGGCATGCTGCTGTTGCAAGTCGTGCCCGATGCCCTCTCGTACTTTGGCCCGTACCTGGGAACGCTCATCAGTGCGCCTACCTGGACGTACATGTCGCTGCTGCCTGTCCTTGCGCTGCTGATGTATGGCCCAAGCCTGGGATGGAAACGCGTGGCCTTCTTTGCGTTCTGGGGGTGTTTCGTGGGCGGAGCCAGCGAGCTAATTGGAACCACAAAGCTGCTTGCCATTGGCGATCTTGTGCTGCCATTTGGTGAGTACGAATACACCGCCTGGCTGGGCCCGAAATTTGCCGACCACGTGCCCTACTTTATTCCTGCCTCATGGTTTGCCATGTCGATCGTATCGTTCGACCTGGCGCGACGCATCAGCGATAGGCGCTGGGTCTATATAGTGGTGGCTGCACTATTTATGACACTATGGGACGTGTCGCTCGATCCGGCCATGAATGGCGCGGGCGTGGACAATGCTGTGGGAAGCGCCATGTTCTGGTCATACCCGCAGGGCGGGTTCTACTACGGCATGCCTATTTCGAACTGGATTGGATGGTTTGGCGTGAGTGCCATTATCATGCTGGGCTACGAGTACCTGGGCGGCGGGCTCCATAGGTATCATGCGTGGGCCCCTGCGGTATACCTGCTGAACTGCCTCTTCCCACTCCTCATTCTGGCGATGCAAGGCATGAGCATTGCCGTGTTCATTGGGGGCGTGGCTACAGCCATTCCGTTTCTGGTGATCTGGCGAACGCCCGGCGCCTCCCTTCGCTTTCTACCTGCGAATGCATGACGCCATGTTTACCTCTGCTCCCAACGATGCGTACATGATGCAAGAGCCCGACGTGGTGGCTCCGGAGTTGGAGAGCCGCGCCGATGAGGATGAATGGCTCTGGGCCTCGTTTCGGTATCACTCGCGCACTTTCTCGATGGCGGCGCGCCTGCTGCCGTCGCGCGTACAGCTGCCCGTAGCTGCGCTCTACCTGTTCTGCCGCCACGTTGACTCTATTGCCGATCACCGCGTCCTTGAGGTAGGGCCCAAGGCGGCGCTCGACGAGGTGCATGCCACCTGGGAAGCCCTCGATGCTACGCTCGCGGGTCAGCCGCCCGATACGCTGCTCTGGCGCCGCCTGCACGAGGTGCACGACCGCTTCGGGCTGCATCGGACCCCGCTCTATGAACTGCTCGAAGGCGCAATCTGGGACCTGGAGGACCGTCCCATCCGCACACTCGACGACCTGGTCGATTACTCAAATCTTGTAGGCGGTAGCGTGGGGGCCATGATGCTCCCGTTTTTGGCGGATGCGGAGGCGCACCCACAGCTTGAAGGAGCAGCCCGGCAGATGGGCATTGCCATGCAGATCACGAACATTCTGCGCGATGTGGGCGAAGATCTGCATCATCTCAATCGGGTGTATCTGCCTATGGAATGGTTCGAGGCCTACGGCATTGCCCCCAATACCCTCACCGAGCGCGACACGTTGCCCGAAGCGTACCCCCAGTTGTTAGAGGATGCGATGGCAGCTGCCGAGGCGCGCTACGTATCCAGCATGACAGCTATTGGCGCGTTGCCCTGGAGCGTACGCACCGGCATTCGGGCTGCTGCGCGCATGTACCGCGAGATCATGAACGAGGTGCGTGCGCTCGACTACGATAACATCCGCCACCGCGCCTATGTGTCTACCCCGCGTAAGCTGTGGTGCGTGTGCGCCGACACGTACTCCCGTCGCAAGGCCCGCTTGCAACCCGCCGAGGTCGCATGAATGCACCTGCCGCTCGCATTGTAGAGGCCTGGATGCGATGGGACCTGAACCGCTCGTTTCAGCGGATTGAGTGGCACGGCTCCTGGCCCCCGGCGCTGCCTTCCGACCAACCGCTCATTGTGTGCGCAAATCACCACCACTTTTACGACGGGCACTTGTTGTGGCACCTGCTTACCGACACACTGGGACGCCCGAGCATGGTGTGGATGCAAGAATGGCACCGCTTCCCGTTTTTCGCACCAGTCGGAGCCATGCCGTTTCCGTCCGATGATCCGCGTGCTCGGGCCGCCACAGTGCGCCGCACAGCCCGCCGGTTTCGTGCTACCTCACAGGCTGCGCTCCTCTACTTTCCGAGTGGGGCATTGCAGTCTCCCAACACAGGGATTGGGCCCTACCCGGTAGAGCGGTTCGCACGCATCCATCGGCTGTATCCACAGGCCGTGTTCTGGCCCGTGGCGCTGCACATTACGTGGGATGGCGCGCCGTACCCGGTAGCCCAGTTGCGGGGCGGCCCGCGCCTCGACCTGGCCCACCACGCTCCCGGATCTGTCGAGACGCACCTGCGCCGCCAGTGGCACGCACTCCGCGAAACAACCACGCCCCCCACCCATCTGCTGATGGACGGGCGCTCCTCGCCCGCCGATCGTTGGAGCTTTGCCTGGACGCTGCCTCTTTTTAAACGCTTACTGCCGTCATGACTCTGTTTTCGCTTGTCTCGTCAGCTCGCTTTTGGATGCAGGGCAGTCTCGGACTTGTGCTGGCGTGTGCGGCAAGTGTGCTTCTTTCTGTACCCACTACGGCCTACTCGCCCACCATGCCCGATTCCTCGCACATCTACTACGCCGAACAAAATGTTGAGCGCCTGAGGGCCGGACTGGAGAACGCTGAGAGCCGGTTCGAGGACCTGCTCTACCGCTATCGCCTCTATCCGCTGACCGAAGAAGCCGACTTGCTCAACGATCTGCCTACGACGCTCGACGATGGGTCGGCGCAGGAACTGGCTCTGCTCTCGGGACTCTGGGCCTACCGCGCGGGCGAGGCGTCGATGATGGGAGCCCTCCGCTACGGACGGCGATCTATGAACGTGCTCCGAGCCGCCAAAGAGCGCGACCGCTTCGACCCGTTCGTGCTGCTGGTCGAGGGCCAGTCGCTGCTCTACCGGCCCTCCATTGCCGGGCGCGATCCCGATGCCGCCTCCACATGCTTCGAGCGGCTGCGCACCGTGCTGGCGTCGCAGTCTGCGGCGTCTATCGACGAGGAAGAGGCCATGATCTGGCACTGGATTGCTCTGCAAGAGGCCGGTCAGGAGGATGAGGCCGCCTCGCTCTACGACAAGCTCGCCGACTCCGATCTGCCGCCGCTCTACCAGCAGTTCCTCGAATCCCCGCCACGCGTGTAACAGCGCAAGGCTTCGTGCGGCGTATCGCTTTCGCATCCCCCTGCCCTGAATGTTTCTTCGTGCATGTCGTCCATCGCTGCCTTTCTGATTGGCATTCACGTCTGCGTAGCCGGGGTGCTTGCAGCCAATTTTGTATACTTGCGGATGCACCGGCCCTCGCGCGGGCTCCATTCAGATGCATCTCCCGACACTGCTGCATCCATTTCGGTGCTCATTCCGGCGCGCAACGAAGCCGAAAACCTGCAACGGCTGCTGCCATCGCTCTTGGCGCAGACGCATGCCCCGCTGGAAATCTGGGTGTACGATGACCGCTCCACCGACGCCACCGCCGAGGTCGTCGCCTCATTCAACGACGACCGCCTGCATCTGGTATCCGGCACGCCGCTGCCCACGGGCTGGCTCGGCAAGCCGCATGCGCTCTACCAGCTGGCCCAGCGCGCCACCGGCGACTGGTATATCTTTCTGGATGCCGACACCGAACTGCATCATCCCAACGCCATAGCCCGCTGGGCCCGGCAGTTTGCTGCACGCCCCGAGCCCTCGGTAGCCACTGGTTTGCCTCGGCTGCGGGGCGGGGCGGCGTGGCTCGTGAGCCTGGTGCCCAACGCCATGCTTACTGGACTGCCCTGGCCGCTCGTAAAGTGGATCGATGCCCCATCGCTGGGTGCACTCAACGGCCAGTTCTGGATGCTCGACGCCGCCACCTACCACACCCACGAGCCGCACCGGCACGTGCGCGGCAAGGTCCTCGAAGATGTAGAGATTGGCCGCTACCTGAAGTCCAACGGTGTGGTGCCGTACCTGTGGGACGTGCGCGACGAGCTTACCGTCTACATGTATCCCGACACGCACGCAGCCTGGCGCGGCTTTCGCAAGAACGCGTACCTGCTCATGGGCGGACATCCACTGGCGTTTGTGCCGCTCTGCGCCTTTTACACCAGCACATTCGTGATCGCCCCGTGGGTCGTGCCGTGGCTGTGGATCAGCGTGTTTGGCTTCAAACTGGCCACCGATCGCTGGAACGGCATTGCGTGGCCCATCTCGCTACTGGCGCCGCTTTCGTATGCCGCCGGAGCGGTGTTGCAGATGGATTCGGCCTGGCACCACTGGACGTACAACGTGTCGTGGAAGGGCCGCTCGGTAGCCGCGCGCTCCACTGCCGAAGAGCCGGCATCGCAATCCGAATCTGGCTGAATGGTTGGCTGATGGGGCCCGGCCTCAACATCCGCCCGATGTTGCATCCGCGCTGTATCCGTCCTATCTTTCTTGCGCCTGCTCTCTGTCGCCTACCCCGCCTGTCTATGCCCGACTTCGCAACCATTCGCACGCGCCTGGCCATGGTGGGCGCGCTCGTTCTGCTCTTCGTGGCCATTCTCTTTGCACTCCAGAACACGCAACCCATCCGCGTGAACCTGCTCTTTGCCAGCACCGAAGGCTCCGCCGCTCTCGTGCTGGTATGTGCATTTACCATCGGCGTGCTGGTGGGCGTGCTGGCGCTGGCCCCGGCCCGCCTGCGCGATCGGCGGCGCATCAAGCAGTTGGAGAAGGAGCAACGCAGCCAGGGTCCCGGTCAGGGGGAGGCGTCGGGCCCATCCGCGCCCGGGCGTTCGGATGCTGATACGCAATAGGGGCCTCTTTTTATGGATCGAATTTTATGGATCGAACCACCGCCGCGATGCCCGTCTTACATCCTGGGGCCCGCGCTCATATCGTAGCTCCCGCCAGTGCGCCTCGCGAGGCCGAGCGCTACACCGCAGGCGTGCAGGCGCTTCAGCGCGAATGGGTCCTCGCCGAAGCCTATGCCCCCACGCCCCCATACGGCTATCTGTCGATGCCCGATGCCGAGCGCGTGGCCCAACTGCAGCGTGCCCTCACCGCCCCCGATGTCGAGGCCGTGCTGTGCGCACGTGGCGGGTACGGCACCATGCGCCTGCTCTCACGTCTCGACTGGGATGCCATAGCCCGTGCCACACCGCGCTGGATCATAGGCTACAGCGACATTACCGCACTGCAATGGGCATGCTGGACGCATCTGCGCTGGCCCAGTCTGTCGGGGCCGGTCGTCACCGAGTGGGCCCAGCTGCCCGCGGCCATGCGCGCCGAGGTGTTTCGGGCCACCGACCCGGCCCCGTACACGCCCGCCTGGCACAGCCATCCGCCACCCACGCCGTGGACGACCGGCACGGCGCGCGGTCCACTTCTGGGTGGCACGCTTTCGGTGCTCACGCGCCTGCTGGGCACGCCGCACATGCCCGACCTGACCGGCGCTATCTTGCTACTTGAAGATGTACAGGAACCGCCCTACGCCATCGACCGGATGCTCATGCATCTGGAGCTTGCCGGAGTGCTCGATGATCTTGCCGGGGTGCTTCTCGGCCAGTTCTCGGTACCCGACGATGTGAGACAGCCCACGTTGTCGATGGACACCGTGCTGCGCGACTACTTTGCCGATCGTCCGTACCCCGTCCTTGCGGAGGTGCCGTATGGGCACCTCATGCCGCGTTGCATCTGGCCGATGGGCATGCCGGTACACCTCGACACCAGCCCCCCCGCCGCCCCGGTTGTGTGCTATCCAGACGACTGGTGACCCGAAGCTATGGGGGATACGGAGCTACCTGCCGAATCCCAAAAGCTAAATCCCAAAATTAGACAAATTGACGCCAGCGGTTGGCACTTGTGCGGTGGGGTATCGCATCTTATACGTGTTGCTCGTGCCCATGCCGCACCGATACCCATGCCCAATCTTCGTCTCGTCGTCTTTGCCTCGGGGGGCGGCACCAATATGCAGGCGCTCCTCGACGCCATTGATGAAGGTCTGCTCCCAGCTACCGTGGTGGGATGCGTGAGCGATCGCTCCACTGCCGGTGCCCTCAACCGGGCCCGCACCCACGACATCCCCACGGCAGTGCATGCGCCCGCCGATTACGACACGCCGTCCGCGTTTGGCGATGCGCTGTGTCGCGTCCTGGACGATTGGAACGCCTCGTTCATTGCGCTGGCGGGCTACCTGAAGAAGATTCCATCTCCGGTACTGCACGCCTATTCCAATCGCATTACCAACATCCACCCGTCGCTGCTGCCCGCGTTTGGCGGACCCGGCATGTATGGCACACGCGTGCATCGGGCGGTGCTTGACGCCGGTGTCCACTGGACGGGTGTAACCGTGCACCTGGTGAACGATGCCTACGACGATGGGCCGATTGTCGCGCAGCAGCCGGTGCCTGTGCTTCCCGAGGATACCGTCGATACGTTGCAGCAGCGCGTACTGGCGGTGGAGCACCGGCTGTACCCGGCGGTGCTGCGGCAGTTTGCACGCGGGCAGATTCAGGTGCAGGGCCGCACCGTAACCGTTACCAACGACTCGCTTTCTCATCCAGAACCACCCCCTCATGCCCAGCCCCACAACTGACGCGCCCAACGTTCCCGAGTCGCCCGTTCGCATTCGGCGAGCCCTGCTTTCGGTGTACGATAAAGACGGCCTGGTGCCGCTGGCCGAAGCGCTGCATGCGCACGGCGCCGAACTGGTATCGACCGGCGGCACGGCGCAGGCCCTTCGCGATGCCGACCTGCCCGTGACCGACGTGACCGACGTAACCGGTGCCCCGGAGATGCTCGACGGACGCGTAAAGACCCTGCATCCAGCCATTCATGCGGGATTGTTGGCGCGTCGCGACCAAGAGAGCGACCAGGCCGAACTGGAGGCGCAGGGCATTGCCCCGATTGATCTGGTTGTCGGTTCGCTCTATCCGTTTCAGCAAGCCCGCCACCGGAGCAACCTGGCGCCCGAAGAATTGCTGGAGTACGTCGACATTGGCGGCCCCACCATGCTGCGCGCGGCGGCGAAGAACTACCACCACGTGGGCGTGGTGTCGAACACCGACCAGTACGACGAGGTGGTGCAGACCTTGAACGACCATGACGGCGCGCTCCCGCTGTCGCTACGCCGCACGCTCGCTGGACGCGCTTTCGCCGCCACAGCCTCCTACGACACAGCCATTGCCAACTACCTGGGCAGCATAGACAGCGATGCCGATGACAACGCGTTGCCTTCCCCTTATATCGCGGTCGAAGGGAAGTCACAAGACCTGCGCTACGGCGAAAATCCGCACCAGCGCGCCGCGCTCTATGGCACGCCGTTCTCGTTCGTGAAGCCGTTGCACGGCAAAGCGCTGTCGTACAACAACATGATCGACGTGCACGCCGCGCTCGCTCTCATCGACGAGTTTCGCGATGACGGGCCCACCTGTGCGATCCTCAAGCATACGAATCCCACCGGCGTAGCCACCGCCGACACGCTGCTGCACGCCTACGAGCGCGCCTTCGCCACCGACACCAAGTCGCCCTTTGGCGGCATCGTGGTCGTGAACGAACCCCTCGACCGCGCCACCGCCGAGGCCATCAACTCCATTTACACCGAAGTCATCATTGCACCCGAGTACGAAGAGGGGGTACTCGATCTGCTGACAGCGAAGAAAAAGCGCCGCCTGCTCCGCCAGACCGGATCGCTGCGCAAGGACCCGCGCCATCAGGTGCGCTCCGTGGCGGGCGGGCTACTCGTGCAAGATCGCAACCCGGTGTCGGCTCCGCTCAACGAAAGCCGCGATGCCTGGTCGGTCGTCACCGATGCCCCCCCCACGGCCGCCATGTGGGGCGACCTGCACTTTGCATGGCGCGTGGTAAAGCACGTGAAGAGCAACGCGATTGTGTACGTCCGCGACGGACGTACGCTGGGCATTGGGGCTGGACAGATGAGCCGCGTCGATGCCTCGGAGCTGGCCGTGCGCAAAGCCGCCGAGGAAGACCTGTCGCTCGACGGCGCGGTTGTGGCCTCCGACGCGTTCTTTCCGTTTGCCGACGGCCTTGAAGCTGCTGCCGAGCACGGCATCACCGGAGCCATTCAGCCGGGCGGATCCATCCGCGACGATGAAGTTATTGCTGCTGCGAATGCGCACGACATTGCCATGGTATGTACCGGCACGCGGCACTTCTGCCACTAATTGCGGCGGGTCGACCAGGGCGGAACCGCCGGGTTTGTGCCTTCCCCGATAATCTACCCCGTGAACAGAGGAGACGCGGCTCGTCTGTGAATCTTTTCTCGGGGCAATGCATGGGAAAGGCGGATGCAACGGGTGCTCTTGGCAACGCAGCCGCGGCATGCTACCGGTCTCCGCCTCCCCACCCGGTTTTTTCCAACACACTGACGGCTTTTCTTCTTTATGTTTTTCAACTTCACGCAAGATGTGGCCATTGACCTGGGCACAGCCAACACGCTGATCTACATCCGTGGCGAGGACATTGTACTCAATGAGCCCAGCATCGTCGCGGTAGATCACAGCACGCGCGAGGTGCGTGAAATTGGTCACGAGGCGCTTCAGATGCATGAGCGTACGCACAAAGACATCGAAACGATCTGGCCGCTTAAAGACGGCGTGATTGCCGACTTCAAGGTGGCCGAGCAGATGATTCGTGGCCTCATGCAGAAAGTGCGCCGCAACTGGTTCACCTCCATCCGGTCGATGGTGGTGTGCGTGCCCAGTGGCATTACCGAAGTCGAAAAGCGAGCCGTGCGCGACTCTGCCGAGCACGCTGGCGCGAAACGGGTACATCTCATCTCCGAGCCGATGGCCGCAGCGATTGGCATTGGGCTCGACGTCAGCGAAGCTGTGGGCAACATGGTTGTTGACATTGGCGG
>NZ_JAWOAR010000188.1:0-9338 GCF_046498435.1 Longimonas sp.
GCAGGTCGGCCACCCACGGCGTGCTGCTGAACCGGTGCAGCGTGTGTCCGATGCAGTGCACGGAATGAGGCGCGCCGCTGGTGAGTACGGCGTCGTAGCGCTGCGTGCGTAGCAGCCACAGTCCGCGCAGCACAGCAAAGGGCCACCAGCCAATGCGCGCATCCGGCAGAAAGACGTTGGCGCGGATCCAGCGGGCCAGGCGCTCAATCCAGGAAGCGGCATTTGGATCGAACGACCCGGCGGGCAGGGCGTCTTTTGTGCTACGTGCGCCTTTCAGACGGGCATAGAGCGCGTACGGGTCGAGCGCGGGCGTGCGGTAGACCTGCACCGATGGCGGCACTGCCTTCTGCAAGCCAGGGTCGGTCGTGGGATACGCCCCGGCTTGCACCGTGAGCACATCCACCTGCCAGTTGTGATGGGGCAGGCCCTCTACGAATTGCAGAATGCGCTGCACGGCGGGCCCGCCTGCGGGCGGCATGTAGTACGCAACGAGCAGGACGCGGCGGGTGGCAGACATGCGGGGGATGGAGGGATGGATGTTTGGAGGGATGGATGGTTTTCCCGTTCACGCTTCCACAGCGGGATACCACGTGCATCTCCAGCAGTCTCCGAGGCAGATCATGCATCAGGTTCATCAGCGTCTGCGTTAGGGGGATGCGGAGCGTCGGGATCCGATGCATCATTGCGCCGCCGCCACCAGGGCAGCGCGACCAGTGCGATGATCGTGAGGTACACGCTGGCCGTAGCCACCTGGGCGATGACGCCGCCCACGCGGTTGGAGGTCGGTTCAAAGCGCATGGTGAGGGTGTGCTCCCCTTCAGGAATAACCACGCCCCGCTGCAAGTAGTTGACGCGGTGAATGGGCACGGGCTCGCCATCGAGGTAGGCGTTCCAGCCTTCCGGGTAGTACACTTCGTTCACGACCAGGAGGTGCTGCCCGCTGGTTTCGACGCTCCACTCAATTTCGGGCGGGGTGAACGTGTTCAGCTCGACCGAGGGCGGGCTATCGGACGAGATCGCGTCGAGGTCGGCATCGAGCGGTTCTTCGCGGAAGGCGTGCTCGCGCAGGTTGGTGGAGGCATCGCCCAGGCGGTCCCACAGCGCTTCCTGGTCGGATTCGACGGTCACGCGGTCTACAAAGAAGGCACGCGGCAGCGCGTCGGGATTTTCGAAGACCTGCAATCCGGTCTCATCATCGCGGTGGACGGGCTCGGTGCCGGGTAGCGCTTGCTGCCCGATGATGTAGCGTCCGCTCATCAGGTCAATGGCGCCTTTGTTGGGCCCGGAGCGCTGATCGGGCTCCAGAATAAAGTCGATGTAGTCCTGATAGCGCCGCAGCTTGGCGCCGTGGTATCCGCCGATCGATTCGTGGTGATACGACGGCTCGGCGTTGTTCATGGGGTTGAGCGCCATCGGGTAGATGCGGAAGTGGCCGGGCCCGCCCGCGTCTTCGCGCTCGTCGATGAGGAAACGGTCGAAGCCGTACGTAGAAATCTGCTCTTCGGCGTTCTGGGTGGGCGAGAAGTCGTCGCGGTCGAGGTAGCGCTTGCCTACGCCCCACAGATCCACCAGCACGAGCGCTGCGAGTCCCACGCCTACGATCCACGGTGCGGTAATGCGGTCGGTGCGGTAGGCCCAAATGAGGCCCATCGCCAGGATCAGGAAGAGGAGCGTCCGCTGCGCATCCCCCTGAAAGACGTCCTGACGCTCCTCACGTTGGTCGGCCAACTGCGTGCGTATAAACTGCTGGACCTGGGGGTCGTTGAGCGAGAGGTCGGGTCGTTGCTGCTGAATGGCCTGCTCGATACGGGCGCGCTCGTCGGGTTTTTCAAAGGAGAGGAGGGCATCGCCCCCGAGCCACAGGAGCAGTATGAGCCCGGCTACGGCCCCAAAGGGCAGGAGACTATCGCGGGTCGAAAGGACGCTTGCGTCGGGCTTCGATCGGCGTTTTTTGCGGGTGGATGCAGGACGTTTGAGCAGAGCTCGGAGTCCGAACGCAGCCAACAGGACGAGGGCAAGCACGGTGATGCTCATCCACGTTTCGGGGGTGCGGAAAGCCGAGAAGTAGGGGAAATACTCGAACATGGGGCGGTTGAGCCAGGCGGCGTGGTGCCCCATGGCGAAGAGTCCGGTCACGAGCGCACCCAGGCCGAGGCTTAGCACGATGCGATTGCGCACCTTCCACAGGGCCAGCCCGGCCAGCGCCACGATGATGCCGCCCACGTAGTGGGGGCCCGAGGTGAAGGGCTTCGGTCCCCAGTAGGTCTGCCCGCCCCCGCCGAAGGCATCGGCCACGAAGAGCGTGAGGAACTCGCTGGGTCCCTGGCTCCAGCGCATGGCGTAGTCCCAATCAAGGCTACCGCTCCCCGATTCGCCTCCGGAGGCCGCCCCGCGAATAGAGAAGTCTTTATATTCAAAGGTGGCCCAGTACGGGTGGATAACCATGACCAGCCCGACGATGGTGCCCAGCGCGAGCCATGCGGTGGTTTTGAGATGCGGAATCCAGTTGGACTGGCGTCCGGCGCGGACCGTTTCCACGATCCACCATACCAGCGCCACCATGAGCACGTAGTACGTAATCTGGGGGTGGTCGGCCCGCAGATGCAGGCTTAGCGCGACAGCAAAGAGTAAGCTGCTCAGCAGGCCGGGCCTTCGCATCCCATACGCAAACGCCAGGAGCAGGTACGGGGCGTACGCCAGCGCCACAAACTTCGTCTGATGCCCCGCGCCCAGAATGATGAAGAGGTACGTGGTGAACCCGAACGCGAGGGCGGCCAAGAGGGCAGACCAGCGATCGCGTACCAGGTAGAGGACAAGCGCGTAGAGCCCGGCCATCAGCAGAAAGAAGTGCGTGGTGGGCCACAGGTAGGGGCGCAGCGCATCGACCAGGGTGTCGATCTGCGGAGCTGCGGGTGCGTAGCGAATGTGGTAGCCCGGCATGCCCGAGAATACGTTGGGCGCCCAGAGCGCGGCATTGCCCGTTTCCTCTTCGTACTCGATCATCGACTCGGCCATACCGCGCCACTGCACAATGTCGGAGCCGTGCAGGCCCATGCCGTCAAAGTGGAGGGGCGCAAAGTAGAGGAGCGACAGTACGAAGAAGCCGACCAGCGGGAGCCCGTGGCGTTGGGCCATGCGTACGAGGCGGTCGGTAGACACGAGCGAGGCGTTGGGCGAGTCGGCCATGCAGGTGGGGGCGGCAGCTCAAGAAGGCGTAGGGAAGTGACAGGCGAAGCTACGCATCGTTACCGATAACGCGAGGCACGCGCATATGCTCGCCGTCGGTGTCGGGGGCGTTTTGTAGGGCTTGTTCTTTGGAGATGCGCGCGTTGGGCGCGTCGGCACGGGTAACATTCTTGAGGTCAAGCCCGTGCGCCATGGGGGGTACGCCCGCGGTATCCAGTTCGTTGAGCGTATCAATATAGTCGAGGATGCGGCTCATTTCGGAAGCGAGCTGTTCCTTTTCCGAAGCATCGAACGACAGGCGGGCCAGTTCGGCCACATGATCAACGTCGTCGGGGGTTATGGGCATAGCGATACGAAGTAAGTACGTGGTAGTGGCGCGGTTACAATGCCACACGCCCCACAGCCTGAGGCTGCGAGGCGTGACAGGGAAACGTAGGCAGGAGCACAGAGGCACAGACGCAACGTGTGCGTTGTGCGATGATGCATCCTGGCGTTACGCGTGGTAGCAGTGTATCAAATTGAGCTATCGGACGTGCGTTTGGAGGTCTTCGCGACGGTGACGCTTGCGGAGCTTGCGCAGCGCTTTTTCCTTGATTTGCCGGACGCGCTCGCGGGTCAGTCCAAAGCGTTTGCCGATCTCTTCGAGAGTGAGCGGATGCTCGCGCCCGATACCGAAGTAGAGACGTGTGATCTCGGCCTCGCGATCTTCGAGCATGTTCAGCGCCCGCTCAATGTCGATCTTAACGGATTCGCCGAGCATCTCGTCGTCGGGTGAATCTGACTCCTCGTCGGGCAGCACATCGAGGAGACTGTTGTCGTCCTCATCGTTGAAGGGAGCATCGACGGAGAGGTGGCGGCTGGTGTGTTGCAGCGCCTCGCGCACCTTCTTCGGCTCGATTTCGAGCTCGTCGGCCAGTTCCTCGATGTTGGGCTTGCGCTCGTACTCTTGCTGCAAGCGCGCGCTGGCCTTGCGGATCTTCGAAATCACGCCAATCCGGTTCAGCGGCAGGCGCACCACGCGGCTCTGCTCGGCGAGCGCTTGCAAGATGGCCTGGCGAATCCACCAGACGGCGTAGGAGATGAACTTGAAGCCACGGGTTTCATCGAATCGCTTGGCCGCTTTGATGAGACCGTAGTTGCCTTCGTTGATGAGGTCAGAGAGCGAAAGCCCCTGGCCCTGGTATTTCTTGGCAACGGAGACGACGAAGCGCAGGTTAGCGCGGGTGAGCTCGTGCAGGGCCTCTTCATCGCCCTGTTTAATGCGTCGGGCCAGCTCCACTTCCTCTTCGGCTTCGAGCAAGTCGATCTTGCCAATCTCCTGAAGGTACTGGTCCAACATGCGTTGCTCGCGCGGAACGTACATATAGCGCCTGGGGGTTTGTGGGTGCAATGGTTACGAGAAGGGGGTGGAGGGACCGGTGCAGGGGGAATACCGCGGCGCACCGGATGGTAAGGGCCGTGTGGCTAAGAGCCGTTTGGCCAAAGGACTCCTGTGTAGGGGCAACAGATCACTCCACAGGGGGCATTTGGTAGCGGGTCCTGTTGGGCATATGCTGCATGCAGAAGGTAGGTTGGGGGCAAGTGGAACGACCCGTATGGCGGAGCCCGTGCCATCAACGCGCTGAGCTACCGAGCGCGCAGAGAAAAGGGAAACGCGTGAGCGCGCGCTGCCATCCGTCCGAAAAACCAAGCAAGAGACCACTACGTCGTTGCTGTTGCCTACAGGAATGGATGGAGCGCGCGGTGCCATTTCAGCACGTGCCATATAACGGCTTGTTCCAAAGTGCGCACGGCTGTACTCGGATTGGCTCATGCTCGGGTGTCGACTTGAGCAGCCGGAGGCGCAAGCGACCGGTTGGGCCGGGCAGCCAGGATGCCGTCGGCTGTTGTGCGTACTGTACTCATGCGCGGCACCTTGGTCTGTCCGCTAATGCGGTCGTTAGTTGCCTGTAGCCACGCGTAAAACGTGCCTTCAGGCACAGCAGTAATCTGCGGAGGTTGCAACACATCCGACTCACGCCGAATGTGGTAATGGCGGTTTACGCGGTCGAGGTACGTATCTACGGTGTCGCGAAAGGCGTTGAGGTTCTTGGGGGGCTCATCAAACTCAATGATCCACTCGTGCTGCGGCGGGGCGTCGTCTTGGGGAACGGCAGGAGCTACGTGGTAATGATGGAACGTAGCGTTGGTGGCGTCGCACGCCTGGTGCAACGCATCGCGCACCTCATCAGCAAACAGCGCTTCCCCAAACGTGTCGATCATCTCGCTGGTGCGGCCGGCCACCTCAATCTTGAAGGGATCGCGCTGGGTAAACTGGACCACATCGCCGACATCGTACGACCACAATCCGCTGTACGACGTTGCGTACAGGGCATAGCGCACGCCTGTCTCTACAGTGGCTACTGTGTGGCGGGTGGGATGCTCGGAGCCGTACTCGTCCATGGGCACGAACTCAAAGAACACGCCGTTATTCAGATGCAACAGCAGGGCATTGTCGTTGGGGTCGTTCTGGAATGCAAAGAAGCCTTCTGACGCCCCATACGTCTCAATGAAATCCATCGGCCCACCGACGATGGCCTCCAACTGGTCGCGGTACGAATCCAGCGCCACACCGCCCGAAATAAACAGCTGCAGGTTGGGCCACACCTCGTGCACGGTTGTCGCGTTGGCATTGTAGCGCCGGTTGTGGGTTGCAATGACTTGCTTGAACAGCTTCTTAGCCCACGACGGCACCATCACGATCAGCCGGATGTCTTGGTCGACCGTGCGTTCGGCGATGGCGTTGAGCTTCTCTTCCCAACTGGGCAGAAAGGAAATCTCGTTCGGTACAGCCTGGTACAGGGCCTTGAAGAAGCCGGGGGCATGCTTCGCCAGAATGCCGCTTACCTCGCCTGCATAGGTGCCCGGATGGTCGGGGTCTTCGGTGACGCTCCCCGGAAGCGTGAGGTGGCGTCCAAGCAGGTAGCGCCACTTGCCGGTGGTGGCCAGGTAGTGCAAGCCCACGCCCACGCTGAAGCCCCGGTTGATGTCGATCGTTTCCTGGGAGACAGGGAGCACTTTACCCTGCGAGACGGTGCCACTGGATACAGCGAAGTGGGTGGGTGTGCCCGGCCAGAGCACATCGGCAGCTCCCTTGCGGATGCGCGCGGCGTCGTCGGCGAGATCGTCGTATGTATGGAGCGGTACGCGCGCCTGGTAGGCCGCCACCACATCGCGCTGCCGGGCGATGTCGGCAAACCCGTAGCGCTGGCCCCATTCGGTTGCGGCAGCGTGGTTGAGCATCGTGCGCAGCAGGTGACGCTGCGTATCGATGGGGGCATCTAGCACGGACTGAACCCGCCGTAGCGGCCCAACACGATGCAGCAGTGCGCGAAAAAGAGCGAACATAGAAACCACAGTCAGTGAGTAAGATAGCCGTTGCGCCGAAGCCGGAAGAGCAAGCAACAATTTTCTACCAAACTCGGCGCTGCGCCCACGTTTTTGTCCGTCCGTTGGTATCCTTTTATGTTTGAAAGGTTCACGGGCCCGCTAATATTTCAAGTGCTTTGTTCGTATGGATTCTACGGCTACGGCGCGGCATGTGCTTCGATGCAAACCGCAGACCCTTGACTGCCGCACCACTACGCGCATTTTGGGTGTACTCAACGTGACGCCCGACTCGTTTTCGGATGGCGGCAATTACATGGCGGTTGAGGATGCGGTAGCGCATGCCCTGGCCATGCGTGATGCCGGTGCCGATGTGATCGACATTGGCGGCGAGTCTACGCGGCCTTCGGGGCGCGAGTACGGCAGCGGGGCGGCCAAAGTGGCGCGGCAAGAAGAGATTGGCCGGGTCGTGCCGGTGGTGGAGCGGCTGCGTGAGGAAGACCCAGCGCTGCTCCTTTCGGTGGATACGTACAAGCCCGAGGTGGCGGCAGCGGCCCTGGAAGCTGGTGCGCACATCATTAACGACATCACCGGCCTGCGCATCCACCCTGAAACGGCCCAGGTAGCTGCCGAGCACGGGGCTCCGCTCATTGTAATGCACTCGCTGGGCCGCCCCGGCGCTATGCCGCACGGCCAAACGTACGATGACCTGATGCAGGCCGTATGCGACGGACTCAAACAGGCGGTTGAGCGCGCTGAATCCGCAGGCGTCGAAGACATTGTAGTAGATCCCGGATTTGGATTTGCAAAGTCGCATGCCGATAATCTGCGTTTGATCAACGCGTTGGATGTGTTGCACGACCTGGAACGCCCCATCCTTATAGGCGTGTCCCGCAAAAGCAGCATTGGCGCAGCGCTTGGAACGCCCGATGCTCCGGCCCCGGTGGGCGAGCGCCTGTACGGCTCCATTGCCGCTACGGTGCTGGCGGTGCAGCAGGGCGCTCGCCTGGTGCGCACGCACGACGTAGCCGCCACCGCCGAAGCGCTCCGTGTAGCCGACGCCGTGCGCGATCCCGACCGCCTGTCTTTGGACTAACGACTGCCTCCCCACTGGTGACGCTTCTTGAGATCCTGGACATTGGGGTAGGCGATTTCTTTGAGATCGCGCTGGTGTCGTTTCTGATGTATCAGCTCTACCGGCTGATGAAGGGCACCATTGCGGTGCAGATTTCGCTTGGGCTGGGGGCGCTCTTCGCCATCCAGTTGGTGGTGTGGGTGCTCGATATGAAGGTGCTGAACATGGTGTTCAGCTACTTCAATCAGGTGTTTGTGCTCGCTATCATCATCATCTTTCAGCCCGAGATTCGGCGGCTGCTGTTGCTGTTAGGACGCAACCCGCTCATCCGCCAGTTTGTCTCGACCGATAGTCAGGAAGCCGTCATTGAGGCAACGGTGTCGGCCGTAGATCATATGAGCAGCGTTAAACAGGGCGCGCTCATCGCGTTTCAGCGCACAACCGGACTGCGTAGCTACATTGAAACCGGCGAGGTCATTCAGTCGGAAGTAACGCGCGACTTGCTGCTGACCATCTTCAACAAGGAGACGCCGCTGCATGACGGGGCCGTGATTATTGCCGACCGACGCTTGGAAGCTGCGCGCTGCATCTTGCCGGTGTCGACCAGCATGAAGCTAAGTCCACAGCTGGGACTGAGGCACCGTGCGGGGGTTGGACTCACCGAACAGACCGACGCATTCGTGGTGATCGTGTCCGAAGAGACCGGCAACATCTCAATCTCGCGTGATGGAGCGCTCATCTCCAACATTACGCCCAGCGAGCTGTCTACGTATCTGCGTAACGCACTGGGTTCCTCGTCCGATCGGCGTCGTGCCCGGCAGCGGGCTTCGTAGTCTTTACGGTTGTTTATTTTCCATTTATGCCTCGTTCGTATGCAGACCGGTTGTACAGCACGCGCCGTAAGGCGTTGGTCAAGCACCTGCGAGAGCGGGGCATTACAAACGAGCGGGTGCTGCGTGCCATTGAGGCTGTGCCGCGCCATGCGTTTGTGGAACCGGCCTTTCAGGAGCGGGCCTACGAAGACGAAGCGTTGCCCATCGGCAACAATCAGACCATCTCGCAGCCGTTTACGGTCGCGTATCAGACAAGCTTGCTGGATCCACAGCCCGGTGAGCGCATCCTTGAAATTGGTACCGGGAGCGGCTACCAGGCGGCGGTGCTCTGCGAAATGGAGGCGCAGGTCTTTTCGGTCGAGCGGCATCGGGCGCTGTTGCAGCGGGCCAAGCGTAAACTGCAAGGGCTGGGCTACCGCGTGCGCACCCGCCACGCCGACGGCACGCAGGGCTGGCCGGGCATGAGCCCGTATCACGGCATCATCGTAACCGCTGGGGCCGAGTCTGTGCCCGATCCGCTTCTCGGCCAGTTACGCCCCGATGGCGGGCGGCTTGTGATTCCGGTGGGCAAGCAGGGGGCTCACATCATGCAGCGCATCGTTCGCACAGATGAAGACACCTACGAACGGGAGTCGTTTGACGCATTTCGCTTTGTCCCGCTGGTGGATGAAGAGTAGTGCTGTGTCACACGTGACAGTGTCGTGTCACACCTGAATGTTAGGGTGCGGAGACTGTGCCAAACTCTGTGTCCCCCCAAAACCTGTCATGGTGAGCACGCGACGGGCCCAGCCCGGAGGAAACAAGACTTTTCCCTCCCTGGAAATTGTGAAGTCCAGGGCAAGTAACCGACCGTAAAAAGTCTTTCGGGCGATCCTGAG
>NZ_JAWOAR010000228.1:0-9040 GCF_046498435.1 Longimonas sp.
ACCTGCGTGTCGTCGAGCAGGTGGATGGCGCAGCGCCCGGCCTCGTGCAGGGCTTTGTGCGACTGGGCCTTACGGTCTACGTTGAAACTGACCAGCGGCGGGTCGAGCGAGACGCTGGTGAACGACCCGATGGTGATGCCCCAGGGCTTGCCTTCGGCATAGGTGGTAACAACAACAACAGGCGAGGGCAAGCGGCGCAGAGTGGTGCGCAGGGGGGGCGCTTCGGTGCGCGTGGGCATGACAAGCAAGGCATAAGCGGGCAATAGAACGTCTGTACGCGGCGTCAGGAAAAGACATCGCGTACTTTACGGAAGAACGACTTCTTCGGCGCCTGGTTGTCAGGATTTGGGTGGAAGTTGGGATGCGAACGTAACGCTTCGAGCATATCGATCTCCTCGTTCGTAAGATCCTGGGGCGTCCACACGTGCACACGAATCATCTGGTCGCCGCGTCCGGTGCCGTTTAGATCAGGAATGCCCCGCTCGCGCATCCGCAGAATCTTGCCAGGCTGCACGCCCGAGTCGATTTGGATGCGGGCACGCCCTTTCAGCGTGGGGACTTCAACCTCGGTGCCCAGAGCCGCATCGGGGAAAGACAGATAGAGATCGTAATAGAGGTCGAGTCCATCGCGCACAAAGTGCTCGTGCGGTTTCTCTTTGATCTCGATGCGCAAGTCGCCTGCCAGGCCGCCTCGGATCCCCGCGTTTCCGGCATCGGAGATGGTCAGGTAATTGCCTTCTGTGACACCAGCGGGCACGGTTACACTAATGGTTTCTTCGCCCTCGTAGCGCCCCTTCCCGTTGCACGTGTCGCACGGGTTTTCGATGATGCGCCCCTCGCCATTGCATTTGGGACAGGCCTGCACGTTCACAAACTGTCCGAAAACTGAGCGCGATACCTGGCGGATTTCGCCCGTGCCATCGCACTCATCGCACATCACATGATTTTCGCCATCGACGCCGCCCTCGGCGCCGGTGCCGTCGCAGTCGTCGCACGCTACGTACTTGCGCACCTTGATATTCTTCTGCGTACCGTTCGCAATTTCTTTGAGCGAAAGCGGCAGCTTCACGCGCAGGTCGCTGCCGGGGCGTCCGCTGGAGCGCCGCGAGCGGCCCGCGCGTCCACCGAAGATATCGTTGAAAGCACTGAAGATGTCGTTGATATCTTGGAAGCCGCCGCTGCGTCCACCCCCGCCATTCTGCCCGAGTCCGGCGTGGCCGTAGCGATCGTAGCGCTGGCGCGTTTCCGCATCCGAGAGCACCTCGTACGCTTCGGCGGCCTGCTTGAACTTTTTCTCGGCCTCCGTATCATCCGGATTGCGATCCGGATGGTACTTCATGGCCTTCTTGCGGTAGGCTTTTTTTATTTCGCGGTCCGAGGCATCGCGCGAGACGCCAAGTACGTCGTAATAATCGTCGGGCATGAGGGTAGGGCAGCAGTCAAACAGGCAGCAAAAACAGGCGAGACGCTAAGGGGCACAGGGACCTCTGGCATCAACATTATGAAATGCCAGTACCCACGGACTTGTTCAGCGGTGTTATTTGGCGACGACGACCTGGGCGTGGCGTACCACGCGGTCGCCCATCTGGTAGCCGGCACGAATTTCGTTGAGCACGGTGCCGGATTCGGCGTCCTCGGCCGGTTGCTGCATCATGGCCTCGTGCTTGTTTTCATCGAAGGGCTTGCCTTCTGCGTCGATGCGCTCTACGTCGATCTCGTTCAGCGCAGCGTGAAAGTTTTCGTATACCAGGTTCAGCCCATCACGTAGCGACTCGTAGGCTGCTTTCGGGTTATCATTTTCCTCAAACTGCGAAGCGGCATCCATAGAGCGCTCCAGGTCGTCGATGGTGCCAAGTACAGCGCTGATGGCTTCCACCTTACCCGCTTCAAACTGCCGTTCGATCTGCTGACTCAGGCGCTTGCGCGTGTTTTCGAGTTCGGCGGCTTTCCGCAGAAACTGATCGTTGATTGCATCGCGCTCGGCTTCGAGGGCTTCAACCTGCGCTTCCAACTCGGCGATGCGCTCGGCATCAGACGACGCTTCGCCTTGCGACGCGGTCTCGGGATCGGAGGGCGTATCGGGCGTTGCGGGGTCGGGGGGCGCAGTGTCGTTAAGCAGCGGATCTTCGTTCGTGGAAGAAGAAGTCGATTCGGAGGAAGGCGATTGATTCGTGGGCATGTATATCGTGAAGCGGTGTGAGTAAATACAAAGGTTGTCGTCAAAGCGCGGCGTGCGTGGCGCCGCTTGCTGGGGGCTACAAGATGCGCACCACGCGCTGGGGCAGTGCTCGCAAGGGCGGCTTATGAGGCGGCTTCATCTTCGGATGCGTGGTTCAAGACATTCGCCATAGTTTGCACCAGAGCCACGGCCCGCGGGTAGTCCATGCGCGTAGGGCCCATCAGGCCGAGTGCCCCCACAGTGCTGCCCATGCGGTAGGGCGACACCACAATGGAGTACGACGCCATTTCATCATCTTCGTCATCGCTCCCGATGCGCACATATGTATCGCCGGCGGCGTCGGGGGTAATGGTGCCAAGATTCTCCAGCACATTGATGATGAGCGCCTCATCTTCCAACAGTTCAAAGAAATGACGCACGTCATCGGTTTCCTGAAATTCAGGCTGATTCAGCAAATTGCGTGCGCCCCCAAGCTGCAAGCGGCCCTGCTGCGGCTCACTAAAGAGCGGAGTTGACTCCTGGCGCATCAGGTCTATAATGCCAGTAGAGTCGTCGAGGTCGCGCACGCGCTCTTCGTGGGTATCACGAATTTCGGCGAGTGTGAGGCCAGCCAGTCGCTCATTCAGCATCGACACGATGCGGTCAAGATCGGCACGGTCCACATCGGCCTCAAAGTCGAGCACGATGGTTCGTACGAGGCCGCCGCTCACGTTGAGCACGAAGAGCAGGCGCGGGCCGGTAAGTGGCACAATGTCGAGCCGCTCCAGCACGCCGGTAGACAGGCTGGGGCTTAGCGCCATGCCCAGCAGGTTCGACAGCTTGCTGAGTAGCTTGGTACTCTCACGCAGCATCTCGTCGGTATCGCTAACGAGTTGAGCCAGCTGCATCTTAAGCACCTGCCGCTCGGCGTCCGAGAGCTTCGGGGCCTGCATAAGCTCATCAACAAACGTACGGTAGCCCATCTGGGTCGGCATACGCCCTGCCGATGTATACGGATGGTCGAGGTAGCCCATATCCTCAAGGTCGGCCATCGTGTTACGAATAGAGGCCGGGCTAAGCCCAATGTCGAACTGACGAGCCAGCGACCGCGAGCCGACCGGCCCAGCGGTGTCAATGAAGTGCTGCACAACCAGTTGAAGGATGCGGCGCTCGCGCTCGCTCAACGGCGGTCGATCGGTCTGCTGAACGGAGCGCGAAGCACGCGAACCATCAGAAGACGAACGGGGAGGCGCGCTCATGGGCATCAGTGCGTCTGGAAAACAGCAAATGCGAACAACACGTGCGAACACGAAAACTCAACAGCGAAGCACAGAGCATCGCACAGAGCATCGCACAGATCCAACACAGACACGAGCGGACATCGGTGCACTCAAGAAACACCCCTTAAGACGCAAACCGATGTGCGTGTCGATATAGGCGCTGTGCTGTAGGTCTTACGTTTAGTAGGCCCTGCGTTATGTGCCGTAGAATTAAGCAAACAGATGCCTAATCGTTTCGCACAAAGATGTAACAGCATCCGCCGACAGTTGCATTTGGGCGGGTGTGCGTGGTACCATGCTGTACTTCATGGCGCGCATGGTAGTTTCTTCACAGGCGGTCTACCCCAATCGGTGTAACGGAGCACGGGCGTTATACGTATGTGTGCCAGCAAGCGGTTATTGTTCGAGTCTCTCTTGCCCCCACGCCTTGCCATTTGGCACGGCCTTAAGAGCGGCGCCCGAAAGAGACTCGTTCAACCGCCCGTTCATCTTCGTTCATGTGGCTTCTCCTTCTATGCGGTTTCTTTCTACGCTCCTGGCCAGTGCCCTGGGCACGCTCATTGCCTTGGGTGGCCTGATTGCGTTCTTTGTGCTGTTTTTCTTCGCCATTGCACTGTCGTCGGATACAACTCCTTCTGTGCAGCCCAACTCCGTGCTTGTCGTGGAGGTGGACGGCGAGATTCCGGAGCGCATGGCGCAAGATCCCTTTGCACAGGCCTTTGGCGAGGGGCCCCGCTTCGACATGAATGATGTGAACGGAGCGCTCCGCAAAGCGGCTGCCGACGATCGCATCGATGCTGTCTGGTTGCGCCTCCGCTCGGCCCCGACGGGATGGGCCCGCCTCGCTGACCTGCGTGAGAGCATCGAAGCTTTCAAAGCCAACAGCGACAAACCGGTTATTGCGTCGGGCACCGATGCTGGAATGGGCGAGAAAGGACTCTATCTGGCCACCGCTGCCGACAGCGTGTTCGTCCCGCCTGTGTCGATGTTCGAGATGAACGGCTTCTACACGACGCAGCCCTTCTTTAGCAACGCGCTGGAGCGTCTCGACATTGAACCGAAAATTGTACGGGTGGGCGAGTTTAAATCGGCTGTAGAGCCGTTCCTGCGCGACGACCTCTCCGAAGAAAATCGATTGCAGCTTCAGGCGCTGTTGGATACGCAGAGCGATCAGTTCAGCCAGGATGTTGGCGACGGACGCAGCATGGAGGCGTCTGAAATTCGCCGCCTCGCCACCGAAGACCCGGTGCTTAGCGCCGAGGCCGCTGCCGAAGCGGGCCTCGTGGATGCGCTGATGTACCCCAACGAAGTGGAAACTGCAATTACGGATCGCACCGGGGCCAGCCAGCTCACAACCATCGGCGTATCGCAGTATGCCAGCGTGCCGCCCGAAGACGCCGGTCTCACGCTGGCCGAAGGGGGCAGCGTTGCCGTGGTCTATGCGGAAGGGAGCATTGTGCCCGGAGGCGATTCGTCTCCATTTGGCGACCAGCAGACCGCAGCCTCGGAGCCCTTCATTGAGGCGATGAATACTGCCCGCACCAACACCGATATCCAGGCCATCGTGGTACGCGTCAACTCGCCCGGAGGCAGTGCCGCTGCATCTGAGGTCATGTGGAACGCGATGCGCCGCGCTGCTGATGAGAAGCCCGTCATCGTGTCGATGGGTGATGTAGCAGCTTCGGGCGGCTACTACCTGGCAGCCGGAGCCGACACCATCATTGCGCAAGAAAACACAATCACCGGCTCCATCGGTGTGTTCGGTATCTTCTTTAATGCGAGTGGCTTCCTCGAAAACGAACTCGGCGTTACGTTCGATGCGGTGCAGACCAGCCCCTACGCTGACATTTACTCAGGCATTGAGCCATTTCGCGATGACGAGCAGCAGCGGCTCGAAGCAAGCACACGCCAGGTCTACGACACCTTCATCGAGCGCGTAGCCGACGGGCGCGATATGGACCGCGCCGCTGTCGAAGAGGTGGCGGGCGGTCGCGTGTGGTCGGGCCGCGATGCGCAGGATGTAGGGCTTGTGGATGAGATTGGTAGCCTGAGCACAGCCGTCCAACGCGCTGCCGAAGCTGCCAACATGGGTGAAGGACCGTACCGCGTTCAGGTCCTTCCTCGTCCAAAGACCTTCATCGAGCGCTTCAGCGAGTCCCTCAATACCAGCGTGCGTCGCCAGATCACGGCGCTTACCACTAACGAGGTTGAGCGCACGTTCATGGAGCAGCGTCAGGCGCTGGAGCGCCTTGTTGGCACCCACGGCACCATCCAGGCCCGCTTGCCTGTGGACATCCGGTTTGAGTAGGTGCTTTGCATCCCCCTGAACGGAAAAACCTGCGACACAAAAAAACGCCCGCTCCCGGCAATAAGCCCGGGGCGGGCGTTATGCATTGCAAAACCGGCTTCCGCTACGCACGCACGGAGGACCGTTCGCGCCAGAAGGGGAACTGCCTACACCAGCACAGACCCCGTCATCGCCTCGGGTGGGTCGATGCCGAGCACCTTCAGCATCGTGGGCGATACGTCGCCAAGCTTGCCGTCGTCAATTGCTGACACGCCGTCTTTAATGATGATGTGCGGCACCAGCGCCGTGGTGTGCGCGGTGTTCGGACTGCCATCCGGATTCTTTAGCTTGTCGGCGTTGCCATGGTCGGCGATGATGCTGATGCTGTATCCGGCCTTCAATGCGGCTTCGACCACGGTGCGCGTGGCGGCATCCACCGCTTCAACAGCCTGCACGGTGGCGTCAAAATCGCCCGTGTGGCCCACCATGTCGGGGTTGGCAAAGTTGACCACGGCCAGCGTATAGTCCTGCGCGCCCAGCGCCTCGGCCACGCGCTCCGACAGCTCCGGCACGCTCATCTCCGGCTGCATGTCGTAGGTAGCCACTTTTGGCGAATCCACCATAATGCGGTCTTCGCCCTCGAACGGCTCCTCGCGTCCGCCACTGAAGAAGTACGTAACGTGCGGGTATTTCTCGGTTTCGGCAGCGCGAAGCTGCGTGCCGCTCTGCGCTGAAATGACCTCGCCGATGGTGTCTTCCAGATTCAGCTTCGGAAAGGCCACGGGCAGGTCGAACGTCTCGTCGTAGGGCGAGAAGATGACGTACTCCAGATCGAGCTTGTTGCCGCGGTCGAAGCCGTCGAAGTCGTCTTCGGTAAAGGCACGCGTGATCTGGCGGGCGCGGTCGCCACGAAAGTTGTAGAAGATCACCGCATCGCCATCGGCAACGTGCGTGCGGGTGCGGTCGCCGTGTGTGATGTGGCGCGGCTCCACAAACTCATCGGTAATACCGTCGCTGTAGCTGTCTTGAAGGGCTGCCATCGGGTCCTCGAAGGGTTTGCCTTCGCCCTGGGTGAGCAATCGGTACGCCCGCTCGGTGCGCTCCCAGCGCTCGTCGCGGTCCATCGCATAGTAGCGCCCCACAATCGACACGATGCGCCCCACGCCTGCGCGCTTCGCTTCCTGCTGAAACTCGTGCAGATAGCTGGTGCCGCCGTGCGGATCGGTGTCGCGCCCGTCGGTGAAGGCATGTACGCACACCTGACGGCGGTCGAGCCCTTCGCGGGCAGCCAGTTGCAGAAGGGCGTACAGATGGTCGAGGTGACTGTGCACGCCGCCATCCGAGAAGCAGCCCATCAGGTGCAGCTTCTTGTCGTTTGTCTTGGCATGGCGTGCGGCCCTCACCAGCGGCTCGTTCTCGAAGAACGATTCATCCTCGATGGCCTTGTTGATGCGCGTAATCTCCTGGTACACCACGCGTCCGGCCCCCAGATTCATGTGGCCGACCTCGGAGTTGCCCATCTGGCCGTCGGGCAGCCCCACGGCCTCGCCCGAGGCGGTGAGCGTAGCGTGCGGATGCTCCGCAAACAGGTCGTCAATATACGGCGTGTTGGCGGCGTCAATGGCGCTCACCGAGGGGTCTTCAGCGATGCCATAGCCGTCGAGAATGAGCAGCAGGTGCTTTTCGGAAGGCGTCATAAAACAGATGGTTTGCAGGAAACAGAAGGGACACATCGCCGATGCATCCCAACGAACAAGGGGGCGGCGATGTAGCGCCGCAGAATACATTTGGAGGTGGTTTTCTACCCATTCACTCGAAAGTCGAGCGGCTGCTTGGTGGGCTGGCCGTCGCGGGTGCGAAAGACCATCATCGAACCGCAGCGCGGGCAGGCGGTCTGCTCCATGTCGTAGCGATCGACGTGCGTACTCGGCTCGTCGAAAAACGAATCGCACGTGCGGCAGAAGTAGTCGCCGTGGCGTGCGCTAAGCTCCGGCATCGGGGCGGGCAGCCGTTGCAGGCGCGTGTAGTGGGTGCAAATGTCAGTGAGCACACATGATTCGCACGACGGGTTGCGCGCCGTGCAAGTGTAGCGTCCGTGCAGGATGAGCAGGTGGTGCGCATCGCCCCAATCTTTGCGCGGAATGATACGCTTGAGCTGGCGCTCCACCTTGGTGGGTGTGTTCGCATCCCGCGTAACGAGTCCAATGCGGTGCGACGTGCGATATACGTGCGTATCTACCGGTAGCGCCGCCGTATCAAACGCCACATTTACAACGACTTGCGCTGTCTTGCGTCCAACGCCCGAGAGTTTCTGTAGGTCGGATACGGTCTGCGGGATTTTGCCATCAAACTGGTCGCAGACCTTACGGGCCATCTTCGCCAGGTAGCCGGATTTGTTGTTCGGGAACGTGACCGATTTAATGTACGGGTAGATATCCTCCGCATCCGCCTGAGCCATGTCTTCGACCGTTGGAAATGCCTCGAAGAGCTCCGGCGTGGTCTTGTTCACGCGCTCATCGGTACACTGTGCGGATAAGATGACCGCGACCAGCAGCTCGTACGGATTCGTGTATTGGAGCTCGGTCGCCGGGCGGTCGATGGTGTCGCGGAGGCGTGACAGGGTGATGCGTGCGCGGTCGGTACGTCCCACAGAATAAAAGCGTGTTATCAGATGCGAAGCGAACGTGTGCCGACGAACCGTGGAGCAGTGCCCTCGTTGACATCCGCCGTACACAACGCGTATCACAATGGACGACGTATGGCCTGGGTTTCTCGATATGTAGCCGCGGTACTGATGGGTATCATTCTGCTGGCAGGCCCTGATGCCGCAGCCGCACAGACCGCCGATCTCTCGCCCGAGGCCGATGTCTCGCTCATCACCATTCTGCCCGGCCCCGCCGTCTACGAGGCCTTCGGCCACAGCGCGGTGCGTGTGCACGACCCAGAGCAAGGCATCGACCGGCTCTACAACTACGGCACCTTCCAATTCGACCGCTGGTTTGTCCCCAAATTTTTGTACGGACAGCTCGATTATTATTTGAGCGTGGCCTCGTTTCCAGCCGCGCTGCGGCATTACGAGCAGCTCGGGCGGCCCGTAGTGGAGCAGACGCTCAACCTCACGCCCGAGCAGCGCAGCGCCCTCGTGGGATTTCTACGCGTCAACGCCCAGCCCGAAAACCGCGTCTATCGCTACGATTTCCTGTTCGACAACTGCTCGACACGGATTCGCGACGCCTGCACCGACGTGTGGCCCACCGTCGATTGGTCCGATGCGCCCGACCCGCAGCTCACCTTCCGCGAAATGCTCGACCGCTA
>NZ_JAWOAR010000266.1:0-7724 GCF_046498435.1 Longimonas sp.
AACGTAGGTGCCGCCTTTCACCGTTGCATCGTTGGCAATGACGACGGTTTCTTTTCCGTGGATAACGCCGATTCCTGTGATGATTCCGGCCGAAGGAAACTGGTTGTCGTACTGGTCGTATGCCGCAAGCGAAGAGAGCTCCAGGAAGGGCGTGTTGGGATCGAGCAGCCGTCTGGTGATTTCGCTGATGAACCGGGTGCGGATGAACCACGCCAGGGGAGCCAATCCATCAGGGCCAGCATCACAAAAGGGAGCATGAGGGCTGTGGGCAATAAGGGAGCATGGGGCTGTGGGCAATCGAGTACGAGGCAGTCCATCCAACGCACCGGGCATACTGTTGGAAGCACACAGGCATAGCAGAATCCAGGGCAGAACCCAGGACCAGCGCGAGCTATAGATGTACAGCATGTTCGGCGCGTGGCACAGCCCGTGTTCAGCGGGAGCATTTCAGCCTCCGAATCCTTTTGCCGTTATGCACGCTAACGGTGGGTAGACGGGCACTTCGTATGCCACTTACGTTTATCGCTTGTAGCTAATTGCTGTGCCCTTTGTGAGTTTATAATATAACGCCAAACGTCCACAAGTGCCAACTGAAGACGTGCACAAGCTAAAAAGTGACAGGGAAGTAGTCGCTCGTTACGTGCAACAACACCGTACCCGAAGGGTTGCTCATCGATGAACTCCTATGTTCGCTTCTCTTTTGCAGATAGACTGTTTTTACGGTACGGTGCAGAAAAAAATATGTATGTTAGGCGCAGCGGCGGTAGGCAAGACAAGTTTAGTCCGTCGGTTCGTGAAAGGCATTTTCTCTGATCAGTACACAACGACCATCGGTGTCAAAATTGAAAAGAAGACCGTTGACACCAATGGTACGGCTGTGCATCTGCTGCTGTGGGACATCAACGGGGAGGATCGCTTCCAGCGCGTATCTACCAGCTACCTGCGTGGAGCGGCGGGCTACCTGCTTGTCGCCGATGGGACCCGCCCGGAGACGTTAGAAACGGCTCATGTATTGCACCAGCGTGCGCGCGAGGCGGTGGGAGATGTGCCGTTTTGGCTCCTGATCAACAAGGCCGATTTAGAAGACGACCCAACGGCCAACTGGGCCGTTAGCCCCGCTACGCTTAGCCGACATGGACTGTCGGACTGGCCTACGCTTTACACCAGCGCCAAAGAAGATACGCGTGTTGATACGGCGTTTTCATCGCTGGCCCAGGCGATGATCGCATAGTATGCCACGCCCCCCCTGTTCGCTACACAGACTGATACCTGTATTCCGGTATGGCGCCTTCGTCCACGCTCCCCGATGCACTGCTGGCCCAATTTCGGACGGCGATCTTCGAACAAGTGTCCGACGAACAGTTTGTGCGCATCGGGCCTCTGCCTCACTGGCTACGCACCCTGTGGCCTGATGCAGAAACGGCTACGGGGCCAGTGGATTTGAGCGAGCATTTCTTGTTTCTGGCGAGCTTTCTGTCGGAGGCCGATCCGTTCTGGATGGGCACTGTAGATCTGGCGCAGTACCCGACAAACGCCCTTGGAGTGCCGTATCTCTGCTCGCAGGCCTGGGCCCAAGAAGTGCCCCAAGGAGGCGAGTACCTGCTGGAGGCCGTAGCCCTGCGCATTCCTCCAAGCGAGACGTCGGACATGCGCGCGTTGATGCTGATGCGACCCGCCTCGATCTCTTATGCCGAGCATCGACGCATCCTACAAGAAGGGCGTTCGCTCAACCTGTCGTTCCAGCATGCCAACCAGCAGCTACGGACGCAACGCGCCGCATTTGAAGGCCTGCTGCACGACGCGGAGGATCCTCTTGCCAGCCTCACCGATGCGCTGTTGCTCCTCCAGCACGGTTCGCTTACGCCCGACCAACAGCGCGTCGTCTCGCTTGCGCAGCAACAGGTGCGCGCGCTCCGTTCAACGCTGCAAGAGGCTGAGACCGCACACACGCCTAATCAACAACCGGCTCCTGCCGAAATCCCGAGCCTGACACGCATTGTAGACGAAGTGGTGGCGCATGTGCAAGATCGCGTTCCCTCACCTCCATGTTCTGTCGCGCTTAAGGCGCTCCCCGACGACCCGGCCCCGGTACCTATGGAGAGCGAACGCTTACGGCGCGTCGTGATTGCTCTCATAGAACACGGCATGCGCCGTTCGCCTGTTGACACCACTGTGCAGGTTCAGGTAGACGCTACTGATGCCCACGCTACGGTTCACGTCACCGACAGCGGCCCTTCCATTCCGGGCGCTGTGCGTCCGCACTTGTTTGAACGCAACAGCGCCCCCACTTCGTCTGCACCTGAAAACGACTTGACGCTCTACTTTGCCCGCATCACGGTCGAGTCGTCGGGCGGTCGGATCGGCTACGCTGACACCGATCGCGGTCCACGTATCTGGGTTAAGCTGCCCACCATGCGCACTGGGTAGCAGCACAATTCCAAATGACGGAGGCAACATGCCAGCACCGTCAAAGATATCTGCGCATACCTGTTGGGGGGGTGGTCCAATGCCAAATGGTGGAGGGAGTAGGCCTGGAGGAGCCTTTCAGCGGGCGTCCTTTTCACACTGCAACATTCAGGTGTGACACAGCACTAATGCTCTGTCACAGGTCATTCTGTGGGTTGAACCAAGATGGATACGCGTGTCGTGCCGTCCCGAAAAGTTACTGCTAAACGCCAAGGGGATGGTTCGACTGCGCTCACCATGACAGGCTTCGTGGGAGGGTGATTGCAAGGCAACCATCAAAATGAGGGTTGACAGAGCACTAATGCTCTGTCACAGATGATTCATAGGGTAACGCATGGGCTCCCACTTTATAGTCATCCCGGGCAAGGCGCCCCTGGCGCCGCTGAGCCGGGATCTCTTGTGGACTTCCATGACATTCATTCGCGTGAGCTACCCAACCATTGACGTGTGACACACCACTAATGCCGTGTCAACCCTGAATGATTGGGTTCAGATGCGTATTCTCCCTCCATCCTGCTTGTATTAGACGGTGTACGTGTTTAGCAACTTTGTAGCCCGGGACTGGAATTCCGACCGTTGTCGGAAAGACGTCCCGGGTGGTGTTTGGGCCAAGTTAGCGGGACAGAGGGGTCCGAAGGGTCATGCCAGTTGTCCGCCTGAACAGCCTTCGTCGGTCTCTACCCGCTGCCCTCTTCCGGACTGGCATGTTGCCTGCGATATGAAGACGGCGAGGCCCCAAACGCGTCTTTGAACGCGCGCGAGAAGTACGACTGGCTGTTGAACCCTACAGCATACGCAATTTCTCCGATGGTAACGTCCGGGCGATCTTTCAGCAACTCGGCGCCTGCTTCCAGCCGCCAGTGGCGAATGAGCTGTACAGGCGTGCGTTCATAGTACCTGTCCATCTTGCGCCGCAACTGCGAGGTGCTCATCGCCATCGTCTCTGCCAGTGCAGCCACCCCAAAACCAGGGTCGGAAAAGTGCGCTTCAATGGCGGCTTCGAGTCGTTGATCAAACGGCAGCGTCTGAAGGTTTGATGCCGAGGTTTCGGGATCGTCCTTGTTGGGCACATCGTCTGTACCAGCGCGCACCGTCTGGCGTGCCTGTACCAGATTTTCGATGAGCGCTTTCAGCTCCTCAGCATCAAAAGGCTTCGTCAGATATGCATCGCCTCCAGCCTCGTATCCCTGCACGCGGGTCTTGGAGTCTTCAGCCGCGGTCAGGAAAATCACCGGGATCTGGTCGATATCTGGATGGTCTTTTATAGCTCGGCACAGCGCAAGCCCATCCATGCCTGGCATCATCACATCTGCAATAGCGATATCAGGAAGCAGCGATTGGGCCGCTTTGTAGCCCTCGGTGCCGTTCTCAGCTTCAACGACACGGTATGTCGACTCCAGGTGCCATCGCAGGTACGACCGGAAGTCGGCATTATCGTCGATGATCAGCACCGTCGTTTGATCATCTTGCGTCTGCTTCTCCTCGCTGATCTTCGTCTCGTCTCTTTCAAGAGCAAGAACCCGCTCAGCCATCTGGATCGATGGCCCGCCAATGTCGCTACGCCCTGGTCCTCCCTCGGGCAATGCCCCAACCGATGCTTCCGACGCTTCTTCTGGCGGGGGTTCCGCCTCTGCGGTGTCGTCAACTTTTTGCTCGGGCAGGTGAATCGTAAACGTAGTGCCTTCGCCTTCGCGGCTCTGCAGTCGGATCGTGCCCCCGTGCAGCGCCACCAGTTCATTCACCAGGTTTAGCCCCACCCCAATGAACCGATCGTGATGACTCCACCCTTCAGGATCTTCTTTCTGGAAGAAAGCACGCAGGTACTGAAATTGCCCCGGTGTCATCCCGCTTCCGGTGTCTTCTATGATGAGAACAATTCTCCTGTCGGACGAGGATGCTGTGCCTGCTTGTTGGGTTTGATGCGTTTGCTGTGTCTGCAGCACGACCTGAATTTCGTCTCCAGCCTGCGTTGCCTGAAACGCATTCGTGATCAGACTGGCGATGATTTTTTCAATTTTTGCAGGATCAAAAGCAAACGGATGTGACGCAGCATCCGCCTCAAACCCCAACTTGATGCTGCGGCGCTCTGCCAGCCCCTGAAACGCCCGGGTGCAATTTGATACGAACGCGACCACATCACGCATCTCTGGCTGAACCACCATAGCGCCCGTTTCGAGTTGGGCAAGGTCGTGTAGCTGGTTTACCATGTGAGTAAGGCGCGTAGCGTTACGCCGCGCCATGCTTAACTGCTCGCGCTCGTCAGGACGCAAGGTCGTCTCATCTGCCTCCAGTATGTTATCAATTGGGCCCAGCGTGAGCGTGAGAGGCGTCCGAAATTCGTGACTGATGCGTGCAAAGAACTGGGATTTGACCGCATCGATACGTTCGAGGCGGTCGGCTTGACCTTCGGCGAGGCCGAGCGCTTCCTTTGTTTTCTGCTTCTCGTGCCGCAATTCTTCGGTGCGGGCCTGAACGGTGCGCTCCAGTTCCGCCTCGCGCTTCTTGAGGGCGGCTGTGCGTATCCGGTAGGCCCATCCAAGTGCAGCGATGCCTACAATACCCATGAGCGCGTAGAACCACCACGTTTCGTAGAAATGGGGCGGCACCTCAATTGTCACGGTGGCGCCTTCTTCATTCCAGATGCCATCTTCATTGCTGGCGTGCACGGTGAATGCGTACGAACCCGGGTCGATGCTCGTATATGTGGCCCTGCGCTGCATTCCTCCCGATTTTGGTTCGTCGTCTACGCCCTCGAGCTGGTACCTGAATTGCATCTGTTCAGGGTCGCTGAAGCCGATTGCCGTGTACACAATATCGAAGCTGTGGGCATGTGTCGCCAACTCGACGCGGCCGTTTATAGGGCGGTACGTACTGTCTGACGTTACCACGCGCTCGATGTGAACGGGAGGAGGGGCGCGTGATGCTCGCACTTCAGACGCATTGATCACCGCTGCCCCGGCCTGCGTCGGAAACCAGATTCGTCCCTGCCTGTCGTGCATGCCAGCGGGCTGCATGCCTCCGTTGCCTTCTCGGTTACGCATGCCATTGCGCTCGGTGTACCGAACCGTGGCCACCCGGCTTTGCGTACCCTGTGCCACGGCATGTAGCTCAGACCGATGCGCCCAGAATAAACCCTGGTTTGTGCTCATCCACATGCGTTCCTCATCATCCTCGATGATGCGGTGGATGCCGTTTGCGAGCAGCCCATCTTGGGTGGTGAGCGTTGTAATGGAGGCGTCACGTATCGCCGTATCCGTAGCGGACTGTTCGGGCCATTCGATGCGGAGTAGCCCGCGATCTTCTGTGGCGACCCAGAATGTACCTGCTTCATCCCCATGAATATCGCGCACCAGGTTCGACGGAAGCCCCTCGTCTTTCGAGAACGGGTAAAACGCATCATCTTCGTAGATAGCCAGCCCGCCCCCATTGGTACCAAACCACAGCGCGCCTTCGTCAGTCTCATGGATGGCTCGCACGATGCGGTGCGGCAGGCGGCTGTTTTGAGGCGTGTACCGGGCCCAGGAAGGCGGACCTTCGCCCGAAGACGGCGTGCGCTGATAGAGTCCGCGATTTGTGCCCACCCACAGGGTTCGAGAGGCATCTTCGTAAATCGCCAGTACGCGTCCAAAGTCGGGGGGCATCTCTGTTTCATAGGGCGCACATTGCCCCGCCTCCCACCGGCACAATCCGGCCCCGCCCACCCACAGAGTGCTGTCGCGGGTTTCGTGCAACGCCCACACGTCTTCGAGCATCGACGCTCCCTGTTGCGGGATGACTGTGGTGGTATCTTCAGATGTGATGCGCGTGAGCCCTCCGCCAAGCGACCCGAGCCAGATGCTCCCGTCGTGACGCTGCAGAATCGGATAGATGTTTCCACTTCCTACCCCCTCTTGGGCTCCGTACACTTTTATCTGCGACCTACGCAACTGGTAGATCCCGGCGCCGTCGGTGGCTACCCACATGTTCCCTTCGTTGTCTTGGTGAATCTGCGTGATGCGCACCGGTGTGGCAAGCATGGTCTGCCCCTCACGCAGCACACCACGTACTGCGTTGATCCACACTGCTTCTTGCTCCCCGGTTGTATCTGACTGGATCAGGCTTCCGGGCAACTGATTACGCGACCGGCTTTCGTGGTCGGCGGCCCGAACGAGCACGCCGGCCTCGTATCGGTACACGCTTTGCTCCGCACTCACCCAGTGGGTGCCTGCATGGTCTTTTTGGATGAGGAAGCTGGCTCCTGTCTCTTCGCCTTGTGCCGATTGGACCGCCTCCACCTCTCCCTCGTCCCACCGCCAGACTCCGTTCCAGGCGGCGATGAGCACGGTGCCATCTCCCCGCGATGCAATGCTGTTGATTCGTGTGTTTAAGAGAGCGCCCTCACCGGTAACGCGGTTGAGAGCCCCGTTCTGCGCATACCGGTAGACGCCCTGTTCAGACGTCCCAACCCAGAGATCGCCTTCAGGGGTCTGATGCACCGTGCTTATTTGGCCTTGTATGTACGCTCCCTGCACCGGGGTTGCGCCTCCTGTGGCCTCAACCCGAAACAGTTCGTCCTCGGTTCCGGCCCAGACCGTCTGGTTGTCTGTCACGTGCAGGGTAAGGACGTTGGGGAGCGCAATCGTCTGAAACGTCCCACGCTCGACCCGAACGAGGTGCTGCGATTCCGTACGCATCCAGACGACCTGCCCCACGGCTTCCACGTCCAGAATGCGGCTGCTGGGCAGCCCGTCATGACTGCCCGACTGGTAGACGGTGAACTGCGCGCCATCAAACCGCACCAGCCCGCCGAACGTAGCCAGCCACAGATAGCCATCTTCGGTCTGCGCTATATCATTCACCGTGTTGACGGGCAGCCCGTCTTCGACGGTCCATTGCTGAGTCACGTACTGGGGCGCCTCAGTTTCATCAGCGGGAATTGCAGACTGCGCGGTTGTTTTTAATGGAAGCAGGCACAGCCCTGCAAGGAGAACCAGTGGGGCACAGATTGCGAAAAGGCTCTTTCTCATCTCTCACCCTGACATCGATAGGAAACAGCATGGCTGAGGAGTTGCCCCGTACAGCAGTTGTCACCGCCACAAAAGAGCATGCGGTGGTGCTCAGCTATCTTTCTTAAAACAGGAGAGGTAACCGATGGTTGCATGCCCTGGAGCCTGGCACGTCAGCGTACGTACCGAAGCGTTGGACGTGCGACGGACCAATGCAGCATGCGAGGGGCAGGAGGTGAGAGCAATACAAGAGGTGGGGGCAAGACAAACGGC
>NZ_JAWOAR010000270.1:0-4364 GCF_046498435.1 Longimonas sp.
CACATCCGCTCAGCACAATCAGCAGGGCAAGCAGTCCGGTGTATCTCCACAGACGGATGGGTATGTGCTTTGAGGGAACCATGGGTTATAAGTCAACGAGGATTAGCGATGATAAAGAAGGGGCCGCATGAACAAAATTAGTAGTCAGGTACCCATCCGGGGGGAGGCGTATCGGTAAAGACGAGCCGCATCTCCAGGCGGCGATTCTCAGCACGGGCGGCAGGCGTTTCGTTGCATGCCTCAATGTCGTCTGATGGACAGTTGCGCGGCCGGAACTCGCCATACCCCGACGCTGACATGTCTATCTCTGTAGGGTCGAGCCCGCCTTCAATGAGAGATTCAACCACGCGGGTAGCACGCGCAGTACTCAGTTCCCAGTTTGAGCGGAAAGAGCCGCTGATCGGCACGTTGTCGGTGTGCCCTTGCACCTGCACCTCGGTGAGTGTTTCGAGCCGTTCGCCCCCGGCACGCCCTGTAATTTCGCGAGCGATTTCGCTCATTAGATCGGCTCCCAGTTCACTCAAAGCATCATCTCCACTTTCGAACGTCACATCTGCGCCAAACTGGAGGTTTTGGATAATCCCATCGCGCGTGACTTCGATGTTGTATCCTGATTGGCGCAGTTCCTCAATCCGTGCGTCGATCTGCTCTTGTTCTTCCTCACGTAGTTCAATCCATGGTTCTTCTTCTTCATCATCCAACTCAATAAATCTCGCCACCTGATAGGTGACCATGAGGACCATGACGAGGGCAAAAGCCAGCATCGCATCGGTAAACACCGGCCATACGTTGACGGTTGAGGAGCGGCGTCGGGCCATGATGTGTGGGGGAAGGCCAGGTACTGCAAGCGGGAAACGGGCATCAGACCCGTACTAAGTCCGCGTCTGACTGCTTATTATTGAGAAGACATATATAAGGTAATGTGTCGTCACAAGGATGTCAAATGGGTGCACCAATGGATAACGGCCAATGCTCCGAAGCCGTAGCATCAAAGCAGATAGGCATCTCCTCAATCGGTTGTGGCAAGGTGTAACAAGGGAGCATTCCCAGACTTTAGGGTTCAGAAGCGAGGTTCAGCCGACTTTTGTAGGATTGTGAGATTAGCCGCCGCAGGCTACGACGCTCTCCCGCAGGATTTCTCATAGCCGGCGATCGCTTGCACCTGTTTCTTCCTGCGCTAAACACGTACGGACCGTCGGTGCCAGGTCCTGTGATTAATCTCACGCGGCCTGCTCATCCGGTGCCCGACTTCCCGCTTATCTTTCAGGCAGTCCGGGTTCGACCATGACGACGTCTTCGTGCTGGACTGTTACGGCGCCGGGTGGGCTGCCTTTGGGGCTGCGCACGTACTTGCGGCGCGTGTACATGACGGGCACTGCGCCGCTGCCTCGGGCTTTGCTGTAGTATGCGGCGATCTGGGCGGCCTGCACAATGCGACGCCGTCCGGGCTCAGCGTCGCGGTTGGGCAGGTGCAGCACGGTGTGCGAGCCCGGCACCTGACGCGCATGCATCCAGAGGTCGTATTTCTGCGCGGTGTGGAAGGTCAGTTCGTCGTTCTGCCGCGCGTTCTTGCCGACCCACACCTCAAAGCCATTGCCCAGGTCGAAGCGCCGGAACGGAAACGTGTCCACATCCGAAGAGCCGCCGTCCATGAACGGGGCAATCTCGTCCGCGCGCTCCTTGCGAAAGCGCTTGATGCCGCTGAGCGTGTCGATGGCGCGCAGGTCGTCTAAGAGCTGCTGGGCGGACTCTGCGCGCGCGAGGGCGTCGTCGAGGCGGGCCTCGGCCTCCTGACGCGAGCGCCGCGTGCGGCGGGCCCGGTCTTAGTAGTGCTCGGCATTTGCAACGACCGACTTGGCAGGGTCGAGCGGAATGGTGATGGGCTCCTCGTCTTCGCTAAACATATTGGGGAGCGTCACCTCTTCCGCACCGGGAGCCACCTCGGGCTGGGTCATGAGCAGATGGGCCCATTGCTCGTATTCGGCGGCGCGGCTTTCGTTGGTAAGCTCCTGCATCATCTGCTCGGTGGTGCGCTGGGCCCGGTCGGCAGCCCGTGCCAGGGCGTCGTCGAGCGGGGCGTAGAGGCGCTCGAAATGCTGTTTCGCCAGCATGCGACGCACGGCTACGCGCACGGCGTTGTCCACATCGCTGAAGGCTTCGCGTTCGTCGGAGCGGTGCTGAAGCGGGATCAGCGCAAAGGCGTCGGGGAACGAGTCGGTGCCGTAGAGGCGCGGACTCGGCGTCTCCAGCTCGCGTAGAATCTGCTGGGCGGAGGCGAAGAGCTGCTCTTTCGCAGTGGATGATACGGTTTCAGGATCGGCAGTGGGGTCGAGTCCGGCACGGTGCACCGTCTCGCGGGCCAGCAGCTGTCCGAATAGGGGCACGGCGGACTGAATGGCTTGCCGCGTTTTGTTGCGATTGTTGCGCCAGCGTCCCAGGAAGTCGTCGAGCGTGTCGGGCATAGGGGCCGCGCGTGGTGTGGGGGCGTCGGTACCGCATAGGGTGTCGGCGTTGCGAAAGGCATCGCGAATGGCATGGGCCTCCGCATCCACCCAGAACACGTTGGCGCGCGCCCCGAAAAGCTGCCACACAAGACGCGAGCCGTCGTCAAGGGTGCACATGACCATGCGGTCGAGGTGGGCAATGCGCAGGTCGGTGACGGTGCGCCCGCGCGCTTCGGGAAAGAGCGTGGCTACGTTGCTCTTTTTTTTGCTGATGCCGTGGGTACGAAACAGGAACAGGAGCGGACGCTGCACGGAGGCGCGCAGCATGTAGGCGGATTCGGGGCCAGTCAGCGCAAGCGAGAATTCGTTCTTGACCTGCGAGAAGGCATCGTGCACCTGGCATCCGACCAGGTCGTCGTGCCAGCGGCGCACCAGGGCGCGTAGCGTAAAGTAGCTGTTGATCATGAGCAGACGCTCTGAATCGGAAAGAAGATGGGAGGCGCTCTACCGATGCAGAGACAGGGAGATTCCGAACAAGCGCGATAGCTGTATGCCTATGCCCCAATATCCCATGCAAACCGTAAGTGCGCACGGGGAGATGAGATCGAGCGCACATGCAGCGTGATCTCTTCTACATCAGCTAAAATGTTTTCAACTGTATCGGTCTGGCGCGCAAAGGTCAGGGTGTTGCGGCGATAGAATACGCCCTCTCCATTTCGGGTGGTGTACTGCACAATATCAGTGTCAATACGGCTGGGCGTATGGGTCGAGTCGGAATCGTCGAACTGCAGGAAAGTACGCGCGCCCATCTGGTGTATACTGGTATATTGAAAGGCATCGTCTACCCGTTCATCCACGTACAGGTAGACATCGATGCGAATGGACTCGCGGTGGAGGGTGTCTACCTCGCGCTGAATGGTTTTGTGGGCTTGCTCGCGTGCATATGCATCGAGTGGGATGCGCTGGTTTAGGGCGGAAAGGCGGAGGTCGCGGCTCCACAGCGTAGCGAAGCTTGAAAACGTGGAGGGCTCAAATAGATCGCGTCCTCGCGTCTGGCGGTGGCGCGCTGAAGCATTCACCCAGAGCGTGCCAAAAGGGGCGTCGCTCTCTAATTTGAGTTGGCCTTCATCGGTGGTATCGATGCGGGCTTGGCTCAGGCGGTCGAATGAATCCATCACACGCGTAGTGGGAAGGAAGTGCGCAGCCACATCCGTCTCATTCCGTATCCCGCTCTGCAAGGCAGCGCATCCGCCCAAGCCACTTAGGCCCCCAAGCACTATAACAGCCCCGAGCCAGTAGAGGGCAGCGCGTGTACAAAAAGACATATGCATGGGGCCGTCCGGATAGGACGTTGAGTCAAAGTAAAGGCAAGATGGTCGTTGAGCAGCAGCGATGAACGTGCTAAGAACGGGTTGTGCTATAGGTTCAGAAGTCGCACAGCCCCCCAACGCCCGTCATCCAGATCCTGAATCGAGTTCAGGACAGGCAAGGCGCCCCTGGCGCCGCTGATCCGGAGCCGAGCGAAGCGAGGGCCGAAGGTCATGCCTGTGGTACGCACGAAGTAATCCATTCGCCGTTTGAGGGCGAACTCACTCCGCTCACGTATCCCTCCATTGGGGCATGGATCCCAGATCGTCTGCCGACAGCCGTCGGCATCCGTCTGGGATCACGGTGTGGGGGCATAAACAAGCATTTCTGTATGTTCAACAGCGATCAGATGTATAGCACAACGCATTCTCAGTGCGTTGTGCTATACATCTGATCGCTGTTGAACATACAGAAATGCTTGTTTATGCCTTCACACCGTCATCCCAGACGGAGCGGAGCGACGATCTGGGATCCACGCCCCAATGGAGGGATACGTGAGCAGAGTGAGTTCGCCCTCAAACGGCGAATGGATTACTTCGTGCGTACCACAGG
>NZ_JAWOAR010000015.1:0-11101 GCF_046498435.1 Longimonas sp.
CCATGCAGGTGCGTATGCATCCGAATGTTGGCATACTTGAGCAGGTCTAATCCCTGCGTAAATGTCTTAAACACGCCCCGCTGCGTCTCGGCTTGCATTTCATCGACCGAGAGGACCATCGACTGCTCGCGGGCCAGGCGCTGTGCGCCCCGGCTGGTGCGGTCGCGCCCGATAATAGCCCCGAGCGGGGGCGAATACGTCGGGTCCTCCTCATTGTTAATGCTGGAGACTCGGAGCGCTCCGGATCCAGCCATTAGCGAGTCCTCCGTCGGCACGGTCTCGGAGGCTTGCCACTGACTGCCCACCAGTTCGAACGAGGCCATACGAATGGTGATAGGCGCGTCGTGGCCCTGCGTCCAGATGCGCATCGACTCAATGCGGTTGAAGTCGTCGATATCGCCGATGCGACGGGTGAAGTCGCGCACCGGCACGCGGGCTTTGTACCAGCCGTTGCCCACCTCACTCACGATGTAGTTGTCTGTGTTTTCGGGCCGCGCTTGTTCAGACAGTTCGGAACGGCTCAGCGGAATGTCGTACTCGTAGTAATTATTTTCGAGATCGACGCTGCCCGTAAAGCTAAGGTCTTCGGTGTTTGGCGAGCGCGAGCGGCCCCGCGCCTCAGACACGTTGGTGGCCAGGCGACTTTGCCCTTCGAAGGTGTTCAGTTCCATCCCCGCAAAGTAGCGGCTGAAGCGATCCTGAATGGTGGCTCCGTTCGGGAAGTTTTCTGGCGGAAAGAGCTCCGGGTCTTCGTAGAACTCGTGGTTGCTGTAGAAGTGGTAGTCGTCGCCTGCCGGGTCGCGCTGGGCACGGGCAATTTCGGCGTCGAGGCGCTCCCGCTGCTCCGGGGTTAACCCGGCCCGATTGACCTGATCGAGCGAATTCAGGAAATCGCGGTACTGGAACTCCTCGGTGAGCGTTTCCGGGTAGCCGCCCTCATGCGACGACACCAACCCGTTGATTCCCAGGTCTTGGGTGCAATCGCTATCAACATCAACGGTGCCGTTTTGCTGGCCAGAAGGCAGCCGGGCCCATCCGTTGATGGAGAAGCTCCCTCCGAAATTGCACGAAAGCCCATCTTCCGCATTGAGACGCCCATCGGGGATGATGTCTTCAGAGATGGTGCCCAGGTTCAGATGGAGCGTCGCATCCCTTCCTGCATCCTCCTGTTCATTCTGTGCATACGGCTTAAAGACAAACTCTACGAACTCCACATTCTGGAGGGAGAAGTCGGTAAAGCCCTCGGGCAGTGAGCGCATCATACCGCCCCAGACATCTTTCGGGTTGCGGATGAACGCATCCATTGCTCGTGTAAAGTTGTAGGGCCCACGGCTCCACGGGTTAAAGTGCAGGTCGAGCGTACGGAGCGTAGGGTCGGTCTCTCCACGCAGGTCGCGCCCGGGGAAGACGTCGCGCGTGTCGACGAGTTCGGTGGCCTCTGGATTGCCACGCACCGAAGAACGATCGGCGACCTGATCGCGGTTGCTGTTGTTGAGCTGGTACCACCCGAGTCGGCCGCGCCAATTGGTACGCAGCGAGTCGTCGGTCAGCGAGGGGGATTCGGAGGATTCATCTGGAAAGAGCGGCGGCGAGGCAATCGTCCAGGCCTCGGGCTGCGACCGAAGCGAGAACGTATTGCGGAAGCCCTCGAAGTCATCAATGAACGAAACGCCGTTTAGCTCATCGGAATCAAAATCGAACCCAGCATCTTGCAGGTCGTCTCGGGCACTGTCGAACGCATTTGTTTGGGCGTGCCCGGGGCGCAGTTGGGCAAACTCGCCTGACACAGAGACGCGGCTGTCGGCGCGGGTTTGAATGAGCGGCAGCGCATCCACAGCGCGGGTGAGCCAGTCGGGCTCCACGTCGGCCGAGCCGTCTACACCCCAGATGGTGTTTTGGATGGGCTCTTCGCCAATGCGAAACTTGTCGGTAGGAGCCCGCTCGCTTAGCCGCATTACGGTGGCCCCGAGCGACAGGCGCTCTCGCACTTCATAGTCGGCCCGCGCCCCCAGTAGCGTCTTCTGCTGCACCTGCGTCAGCGTGTTTTCCTCGTAGTTGATCTCTATATCGCGCCCCGCGGCCAGATAGCTGGGATTGGTGATGTTCACCGTACCGCCCTGGTAGTCTACCACGTAGTCGGCCCCCTCCTGGAGCTCCGTGCCGCCCGACCGGACCTCCACCGAGCCTTCTACAATGCCGGCAAAGGCGTCGAGGTCGAAGAACTCCTGTACGCTACTCTGGAAGGAGCCTCGAATCCGATAGACGTTGTCGCCGCTGTTGTCGCGGGCGGTCTCCTTTTTTTGGCTATACAAGTCGCGAAAGGCAAACTCTTCGCCTACGGCGGGGGTGCTTCCACTGGCTGTGGCCACGTCCACAATCCGATCCCCGAAGGGCTCAAGAAACGGAAAGATAAGGACACCTTCGTCGGGCTCGATGGTAACGCCCGGAATAAAGTCGAATTCGTTGTCGGGACGCGGGGCGCCGTCGCGGTTGAGGCGGTCGAGGCCAAGCACTTGCAGCAGCGGCGTTTGTCCGGCCACCTCGTTAATTGTATTCGAGGCCGACTGCCCCGACGGGTCGTAGTCAATGTCGAGTTCGAAGTTTTCGGCGTTGAAGTTGCGCCCTTGAAGCGGGTAGATGTTGCGCATCTCCAGGTACCAGGACGCCGGGTTGGTTTCGGTGCCGGGCTGTACCGGGTTGGCCGGGCGCACCAGCTTGAGCACCAGGCGGTCGTCGTTAATGCCGCCGCTGGCCCCTCCGCTGTCGGAGGCGAAGTCGCCCACCTGGATGGACTCAGCGCCCTGCCGGTACCGAAAGGCCACAGCGATCGCTTCGTTGGAGCGGAGGTTTTCCTGAAGCGAGATGTACCCGAGCCGGTCGTTTAAGGTGTAGTCGCGCCCCTCTGAGAGACGCCGATACGACCCGACCTGAAAGTCTTGTTCGGTAAGGGGTTCGGGGATTCCTTCGGTCAGCAGCGACGACGGGGTGGAGGTGTCGCCATCGCGCAGGGTCTCCAGGTCGTTGGTGCTGTATTGATGGTTTTGGCTATTTGGTAGCTGCGGGTCGGTGAAGTCGTCGGCTTCGGTGAGTACCCCGGTCGGCTCACCAATATCAACCATGGCCACGCCCCGCCGCACGTTCTGCGCGTCGGGGTCGGGCGAGGTTTCAAGCCGCCACACTTCGATGTCGGTAATGCGATCGAAGCCGTCAAACGTCGTAATGGCGTTGGGATCTTCGAGCGCATCGTTCCACCGGTTGCGGAAGTAGTAGCTCAGGAAGAAGTGCTTGCTGTCGTCATAATCGGTTGCTTTCAGGTCGAACTCGGTGCTTTCGGCGCCCCCTTCAATCGAAAGCGTATTGCCTTGCCCTTCTTGCTGGCTGGCTACGGCGGTGAGACTCAGGTTGCCAAACTGCAACTCGCTCTTAAGCCCAAACAGGCTTTGTCCTCCCCGAATCAGCGACGACGGGGTATCCAGAAAGACGTTACCCGCCTCTACCCGCTGTAGAATTTCGTCTTCGTAGCCGGTGTAGAGAATGCTGACCTGGTTCTGGTACTCGAATGGGTTGTTCGTATCCCAATCGACATCAATTTCGAGCTTGTCGCCGATGGTGCCGGTAATGCCCAACTGCAGGTCCTGGTTGAAGTCGGGGTCGAGCTGTCCCGCCTCGCCGGTTGTGGCGGCGCGCTCCTGACTGGTGCGGTAGTTGAACCCAGCATCGATGTTGGCATTTCCGACGACGCGCAGGTCCACTTCGGGGGATCCGAACACAGTCGAAAAGGCGCTGCTGCGCCCGCCGGGCACCACAACGTTGAGCCCAAGCACGGGATCGTCGCGGGCGGCTTGCTGGCGCCGTGTGGCGGTGAGTTCGCGCCACGAGGCGGTTCGGTCGGCTGCGTAGCGTTCCGCACGGTAGGTCGAATCGGCCACGCGAAAGGTGCGCCCCGCAGCGGTGGTCAGGCGATAGGTTTCGCGGTCGGTGCCAAACGTGAGTGTGTCGAGCGTCGCCGATGGAGCCGGGGCGCGTGGATGAATTGAGGGACTGGGCCGTTCGACAAAATTCGGCCGGCCGGTGCGTGGCCGCAGCAGTCGCTCTGCGCGCTCGTAGGTTGTGTCGGCGGCTATGCGCGCCGTGAGCGTATCCGGCAGAACATCCAGCGTATCCCCCCGAAGTCCGCCACGGTGCCATGTCGTATCGGCCCACGTGGTATCGGCCTCGGCCCATGCGTCAGCAATGTGGGCTCCCTCCGGTATGCTGGGCATAGGAGTAGGAAGCGGAGCGGCAGGCATGGCTCCGGCATGGCTCCACAGAGCAAACGAAATGGCCGCACAGCCTATGCACTGGAGCACGACACCCCAGGGCGACCACCAAACAGAACGTACAGCAATGGATCGCAACGGCACAGATTCCAGGTACAGCAAGAGCAGACGCAGGTCCATTCGGTCATGGACAAGGCTACTTGTTAACGATGGGCCCGGTATGACAAACGGTACGACGAGCCAACCGGGAGCCGGTGATTGCACACCGATTAGGCTAACAAGCAGCCTGTAAGAATGTGGTAGCAATGTGTGCCGATACGCAGCAAGGTTCAGTTCGAGATGACAGGAGGCATGCCATGCAGTTGTAGACTCTGCCTGTAGATTCTGTCTACAGATTCGGCCCGCTGGAATGACAGATGTAGCAATGTAAGCTACGCCCGGTCTCAAGTATGCCGACCTCTTACACCGGCGTCAGCGGCGCAGGCTCTAAACATACGGAGCGGCACGAAGGATACGACAATGTAACACCTGTGCCCCTCGAAGGCAAGTGAAAAACGACCGCTTCCGCTGTGCTGCGCCGCATTGCAGGGTACGGGGGGCCTACGCGGTATGCGTGGCATCGGCGGGCTGCTTGTCGGTCACACGCACATGGCCGTCGTACCATGTTTCGGTGATGTTGAGACCTTGCGTGCGCAGCGCGTCGCAGTAGTCTTCTTTGGGCACAATGGCTTCAGGCACGCGGGCTCCGCCTTCCGAGATGGTGTGCCCGGCAATCATTTTTGCGACCACCACAATGGGAATGCTGGTACACCGCATCATGGCGGTGAGATTGTCATCTTCGTTGTAGCGCTCAACCATTTCGTACACGAGCGTTTTCGGGGCGCCATCTTTCTCGCCTTGCACCATAACGCGCATCAGCACCGCATCTTCGTAGTCGCCGCTGAGGCGCTCGCGCATGCGGCGTACGAGCAAATCGCGATAGGTGAGGTGCGTGCGCACGCCAATTTTGCGCTCCTGGCCAAAGCCCAGCCCGATCACAAAGCGCATTTGGTGCGCGTGGCCTGGCCACCGGATGGTTTTGTGATCGAACGAAGGCACGCGCCCATCGAGCGTATCGGTGAGGGTCGAGAGGCCGCCCTGAGTGCTGAACGCCTCCATGTTTTCGAACGGCCCATCGAAGCGGATGGTCTCGTCGCCCGAGAGCGCATCTACCTCAACGAGCTTGCCATCTGCAATGTGCTGGGCCGGACGCGTGTAGTCGTCGATAATGCGCTCAGCCGACCACGAGATGCGAAAGTTAAACGGCGGTTCGGGATTCAGGGGCACATCGCCCACACGGATTGACGCAGCCGTGGGCCGGTCGAACTGCTCCAGGCCGCGCATGGTGAGCACATTCACCAGGCCCGGCGCCAGCCCGCAGTTGGGCACAATCCAAACGGCTTTCTCCCGGGCTCGATCGTTAAGGGCCAGTTCCTGCTTTACAATGTCCTCGTTACCGCCCAGGTCGCAGAAGTTGACGCCCAGGTCGAGGCACAGCTCGGCCAGTTCGGGATTGAGCTCGGAAGGCGCGCCGCTAATGACGCAGTTACTTTCGCGCACAATCTGCGAGAGCACGCCCAAGTCGCGCGCATCCACCTGGAACGAGCGCAGCGCCCCGTTGTGCTCCACCGAATCGTGCAGGGTTTGCAGCGCCCGCGATCGGGTGTCGCACACCTGCACCTGGTCCACATCATCGTGGCGGCACAGCTCACGTACAACAGCAGCGCCAATGGCTCCGGCTCCAACGACAGTAATGGTCATGATGCATCCAGCTAAGTAAGAGGAAAAGGAAGCCTTGTGTGGATACGAGGGGAAAGGGCTTGCGGAGATACGTAGCCCGAGCTGCCCCAACCGCTACACCGCGCCCCGCCCTTCGAGGGCGCGTGCCAGCGTAGCCTCGTCGGCATACTCCAAGTCGCCGCCGATAGGCAGCCCGCGTGCAATGCGCGTCAACTCCACATCGAACGGTTCCAACAGCTGTGCAATGTAGTACGCTGTAGTGTCGCCCTCCACATTCGGATTTACAGCCAGGATGATCTCGTCCACGGGCACCGGTTCAGGGCCATTGCCGGGTTCGGTGTCGGCCTCGTCGTCGACATCGGCAGCATCGGCAGCATCGGGCGGGTTGTCTTCCCCCGGAAACGAGGGGTCGATGCGCTGGGCCAGTTCGCGAATGCGCAGGTCGTCGGGGCCCACGCCATCCAGCGGCGAGATGACACCGCCCAGCACGTGGTAGAGCCCGTTGTAATCGCCCGTGCGCTCAATAGCGAGCAGATCGCTCGACTCCTCCACCACGCAGATCGTGGCGCGGTTGCGGCGATGCGAGTTGCAAATGGGACACGGATCCTGATCCGTCACCACAAAGCAGGTGGAGCACTGCATCACCTGGTCTTTGACATTGACCAGGGCGCTGGCGAGCGCCTCGACCTCTTCACGCGGCATTTTGAGCACGTGGTTGGTGAGGCGCTGCGCTGTTTTGCGGCCAATGGTGGGCAGCTTCGCCAGCTCTTCCACCAGCGTTTCTACGGATTCGGACGTAAACTGCATGGGCCAGCACAGAGAGCAGAAAGAGGGCGCGGTATGGTGAAAAACCCCGGCAGGTTACAGCCCGAGTTGACCCAGGTCCATCCCCGGAGGCAGCATACCGCCCATCGAGTTCTTCATCTCTTGCTGTGCCATCTCCGAAGCCTCTTCAAGGGCCTTATTCACCCCCGCAATCACGAGGTCTTCGAGCAGTTCGATGTCGTCGGGGTCCACGGCTTCGGGCTCAATCTCGATCGCGGTAATCGTCTGGTTGCCGTTGGCCGTTACCTTGACCATGCCGCCACCTGCCTCGGCGGTTACCGTCTTTTCAGCGAGTTCGTCCTGGGCTTGCGTCATTTTCTTCTGCATGTCCATCATTTTCTTGAACATGTCGCCCATGTTGGGTCCACCGTTAGCCATAGCGCTATAGAGAGATATACAAAGAGAACGTAAGAACAAAAGAAGTTGCTTCGTTCGCAACATGAACGATGCAACGTGCAACACAGGTGGTCGATCCGTATCCATCCGCATGAGCCGACAGCTACCACACGGGTTCGGCCTTAAACATAGTGAAAAGGACGTTGAGTCCGTCGTACTTGGCGCGCAGTGCCTGCATCTGGGCGCGCGGGTCGGCGGGCGTGTCGCTGGAAGAAGAGGACGGCGCCGCATCGGGTTCGGGCGCCTGCACGTCAATTTCGATGCGGTCTACGGCGTCGTTTACCGCATCAGGCAGATGCGTGCGAAGCAGATCGGTGCAGCCCATGAGCGTGTCGCGATGCAGCTTTTTGGGCACGGTCAGGCGCAGCGTGCCGTTGGCGCAGCGGGCCGGACGCGCCTCGCCCAGCAGGCTCCCCACGCCCTTGCGCTCGTCTTTCACGCGCTCCACATACTGCGACCACGCATCGGTCAGGGTCTGGAGCAGCGCGGGACCGGTGTCGGGCTCGGTGGCTACCGCTGGCCCCGGATTCGAAAAGCCGGTGGCGGAGGCTTCTTGCATCGTATTCTGGGGCGCACCATCGCCCGAGGAGCTGTCGTCGTCCGATAGCGCAGGCGGGTTGAACAGGTCATGATACCCGGCGTCGTTGCCGGCGGGCGCCTCCGAAGAGGCAGGCTTCGACGATGAAGGCTCTGAGCGCGGCGCATCGGGGGCGTCATCGTCTGGCGGCGCGGGCGTTGTATCCTCGGAATCGTCGGGGGGCGCAGAGACCTCGTCATCGGTCTCGTCTTCGGCGTCCGCTTCGTTTTCGGGGTCGGCAGCGTCGGTGGGTTCTGGAGTAGGTTTGGGGGAAGCAGAGGCATCGGGCGTGCCCGGCGAGTCCTTCGCAGTGGATGCAGCATCGGGGCGCGGCGTGCGGGCTGGTTCGGCGGCGCGGGCGGTCAGGTCCTCGGCCGTAGGCTCCGTCTCCGTGCCCGTGTCGGGTTCGCTCGTGGTGGATTCGGAGGCGGGGGCGTTGCCTGACTCACTCGGCTCCGTGCTCGGTGATGGCTCGGCCTCGGCGCTACCGGAGGATGAGTCTTCCGGAGAGCGGGCGGATGCGCTCGACGGCGTGGAGCCGCGCGCCTGTTCCTGCGAGGCGCCTGTTGCCTGGGACGTGGAATCGCTGGTGGGGGGCGGTGCCGATGCGGGTTGGGACGCCGTGCCTTCGGTTTCCCCCTGAGAACCGGACGACGGTGACTCTTGCACAGGGGCGGCGGTGGGCAGCGTGCCTTGCTCGGCGTGGGCTTCGAGCGTGCTGAGCTGGTTGAGGGCCTGTTGCAGATCGCCCGCACGGCTCAGGTGCGCCATGTTGAGCAGGGCCAGTTCGAGCTTCAGGCGGGGCTGGCTGCTCTGCTTTACGTCGGTTTCGGCATCGCCCACGATCATGAGGAGGCGCAGCAGATCGGCCTCGCTAAAGCGCTGGCTGCTTTCCACGTAGCGCGGACGGGCGCTCTCGGCGATGTCGGAGAGCGCCTCCGGACCCAGCGTGTGCGCTACGAGCAGGTGACGCAGGTGCTCGGTGAGTCCGGCCAGGAATTCTTGCAGGTCGTAGCCGGTGCTCATCACGCGCTGCACGAGCTGCAGTACGCCGCCGCTGTTCTGGTTGGCCACGTGGTCGACCAGATCGAAGAAGAGGTCGCGGTCCACGACGCCGAGGGCCTGCGCGAGTTCGCTGTAGGTGAGGGTTTCGCCGCAGAGCGAGACGGCCTGGTCGAAGGCGCTGAGGGCATCGCGGAGGGCGCCGTCGCCTTTGCGGGCAATGAGCATGAGCGACTCCTCGTCGGCGGTAATGCCTTCGCTCTCGCAGATGTGGCGCAGGCGCGTGACGATGCGGGGCACCGGAATGCGCCGAAAGTCGAACCGCTGGCACCGCGACAGGATGGTGGGCAGTACTTTGTGCGGCTCGGTGGTGGCAAAGATGAAGAGCACGTGCGGCGGCGGCTCTTCGAGCGTTTTCAGCAGCGCGTTGAACGCCGAGTTCGAGAGCATGTGCACCTCGTCGATGATGTACACCTTCTTCTGGCTGCCCTGTGGCGGGATGCGCACCGACTCGCGCAGCTCGCGGATGTCATCGACCTTGTTGTTGGAGGCGGCGTCGATCTCGAAGATGTTGAGGCTGCGCCCGTCCTCGAACGACTGGCACGAATCGCACGTGCAGCACGGCTCGGCGTTGTCGGGGCGCTCCTCCAGCGGCGTTTCGCAGTTGATGGCTTTGGCCAGGATGCGCGCTGCGGTGGTTTTGCCCACGCCACGCGGTCCGCTAAACAGGTAGGCGTGCGCCAGGCGATCCATGCGCAGCGCATTTTTGAGCGTATCGGCCACATGGTCTTGGGCCACCAGATCCGAGAACACCGCGGGGCGGTACTTGCGGGCGGTAACGAGATAGCGGTCGGCCATGGCGTAGGCGAGGCGGCAAACAGAATGGGCGAGTACAGATGCGAAGCATGCAATATACAACCTGTACGACAGGCCGTCAACTCTGTACAGTGGGTATGCTACGATGCAGCCAAGCTGTCGTTGCGCGGTGGCGCCGATCGTTCTGTGCCTGAAACTTTGGTGCGGTGCTATTCTGCGAACACAATAGTAAGATACCCCTCAATACAAAGAGCGAGTTCGCATGTAACGGATGACGTATATGTTGGCGCTTAGGTGGGCTGCTGTTTTCGTTTGCGGGTGTGCCCCTCCTCCCGAGGAAGCGCTTGTTGATCGGGGGTACGCATTAGAAACGCAAGACTTTTACGACGCGGCGCGGCATGGAGATACGGAGGCTGTGCGGCTGTTTATTGAGGCAGGGATGGATCCTAACAAGCGAGCACGATACGGCTTCTCGCCTCTGATCGGTGCTTCGTCCTATGGCTCTGCAGAAATTGTAGATATGCTTCTTGAAGTTGGGGCTGATCCTAACGTACAGGGCAATCGCGGAGAGACGGCGCTCAGATTTGCTGCTCTGGAGGGGCATGATAACATCGTGGCTTTGCTTCTGCAGTTTGGCGCCGATCCTAACATTAAACAAAAGGGCGGGGATACGGCACTGATGGGAGCCGCTTTTGGTGGACATATCGATGTGATTCAGCGCTTGCTGGATGCAGGTGCCGATCCTTTGCTACGCTCCGAAGATGACGAAACGGCACGGTGTATTGCCCAGGCGCAAGGGCATGAGGGAGCAGTTCGCGTACTCGTCTGCGCTGTGGAAGAGCAAAAGGGCGATTCAATGGAATAGAGCAAGTGCCGCCATGTTTTCAGAGGACCTAAGTAACGGCATGTGCGGGTTTGTCTCACGATGGTCATTGCTCTGCGACAAAGCGTGATGGCCCTGTAAGAGGCACGCGTGGAGTCCTGATTGCGTCCTGGTCTTGCAATACGGACGGGGCAGAGGGGCCCGAAGGGTCATGCCTGTTGTGCCCCTGAATGGCAGCGTCACGAGGCGGAGCCTCGCGACGAGTTCCGATGTGAAAGCGATAACGGCGTATCTCCTTCCCCTGTAGGAGCAGTCCCACATAGATTGCAAAAAAACCTGCACACCGCGTTAAGTAACTTCAATTGTGGTTTTGGACTTTGATCTGCTCAAAATCGGCTCTGCCAGCCGTTGCGAGCTGTTTTTTTTAGCGCGTAAATCTCCAAGTATGCGTTGTACTATACATCTGATCGCTGTTGAACATACAGAAATGCTTTTTTATGCCCTCACACCGTCATCCCAGACGGAGCGGAGCGACGATCTGGGATCCATGCCCCAATGGAGGGATGTATTAGCGGAGTGATATTTGAACACATCGGCATTTACGTATTCCGTAATTCATTCTTA
>NZ_JAWOAR010000069.1:0-7669 GCF_046498435.1 Longimonas sp.
AAACCGGGTGAAACACGCCCAACACGTGATATCGAGTTGGATGTGCGGGTGTGCGACTGTTGCATGACGGCCTCGGTACGCGAGGGGGCGGATGTCCGCGTCTTGTACCGCGACCGCACCCAGGCCGAAATCCGCGACATTGCATCCACACGTATTACACCGTTAGAGCACCAGGACGAGGGCCGGGTGGCCGCGGACGACTGGGAGATGCCTGCCTGTCCGGTAGAGGGCCCGGCAATTGCCCGGCGCGGCGCCACCACCGATGCCGTCTGGTTCACGGGCAGCGAGAGCACCCCCAAGGTCTTCTGGGCCACGGCCCGCAACGATTCAGACGATTTCGGCGCGGCCACACAGATCGATCAGGGCGCCCCCGCCGGCCGCGTCGGAGCTGTGGCGGTTGACACGAATCGGACGCTGCTTACCTGGGTCGAAGCTGCCGACGCAGGCGCTTCGTCGGGCCACATCATGGCGCGCCTGGCACATGGTGAAGAGGCATCCGCTGCCTCTGATCTTGTGCCAGTGAGCACAGGGCGAGGAAGTGGGTTTCCTGTGCTGGCACGCAGCAACAATCATGTGTGGCTGGCCTGGACCGCCGTCTCTGAAGACACCCGGCGCGTTCGCATCGGGCGCGTAGCGGGCCTGGGCCAGGAGTAGACGGCCGGAGGACATACGCAGTTGCGGTTCACTCCCGTCCGCGGTTCAACGCTAAGTGATGGAAGAAATATACCAGTAGCCGAAGACTGGAAGCCCCCTCGGCGCAGACGTCTCCGGAGCGGCTGGCAGGGCGAACGGGGGACCGTTCGACTCAGAAGCAGATGTTTTTCGTTCACCCGTTCATCCTTCGGTCCATCCACACACCAACGACGCATGTGTCCGTTTAGCCCACTCGTCGCATGGCTCCGCTGAGCTGCGAGGAAACGGCCCGACCTATGCATCCCCCGAAACCGACGAAGTCGCGTTGAGGCGGTAGATAGCGGGTACCTGGTCGGGGCTGTCGACTTCGACTTCCAGATTGTGGATAATTCCTTCAGAGAGCTGATAGATCCATCCGTGAACGGTTACGTCTTGCCCACGCTGCCAGGCTTTCTGCACTACGGTGGTGCTGGCAATGCCTTCCACCTGGTCGATCACATTGAGTTCGCAGAGGCGATTCCAGCGCTCTTGTTCATCTGGAATGGTGTTGAGTTCATCATGATGCTGGTGGTAGCACCGCTTGATGGGTCGCAGCCAGTTGTCGATGAGGCCGTGATCGGTGTGCTCCATTGCCGCTTTTACGCCGCCACACTGGTAGTGTCCACACACTACGATATGTGGCACCTGAAGCACCTCAACAGCATACTCGAGCACCGAAAGCCCATTCAGATCGTCGTGATCAATTCGGTTGGCGATATTGCGATGCACAAACAGATCGCCCGGGTGGCACTCCACGATTTCGTTGGCGGGCACCCGGCTGTCGGAGCAGCTAATCCATAGAAAGCGCGGCGACTGTCCGTCGGTAAGCTCCTCAAAGAAGCTGGGGTCCTGGTTAGCAGCCCATTCACGGTTGCGCTGAAGCAGTTCTTTGGGCATAGCAGCAGAAAAACAAGCCTTGGGGTTGACATTACAAGTGCGTGTTATACCCCGCTGTGGCGGTTTGGTCCGCTGCTACAAGTCGAACCGCGGGTCTTGGGGCACGGATCGCCTGCTGCATGCTCTGCTGCCGCTCACTCGTCATCCGCCAAAAACTTGTTGAGGCGTACCACCTGTGTGTCCGACACAAACATGACCCCAGAGCTTTTTTCGAAGAGCGGGGTGAGCCCGTCGATGATCGACTGGATTTTGCTTTCATCACTTACGGCGAAGAACATGACAAGGCTGGCGTCATCGTTGAAGAGCAGATACCCTTCGTGAAAGCCGCTCTCCCCTCGGCCCGCCACGTTGCGGTGAATGGTGTAGCCGCTCACGCCCGACTCTTCGAGCAAGTCTTGCACGAACATCTCGCGCTTGCCCTTTACAATGATCTCGATCTTTTTGAGCGCATGCAGCGTGTGCTGCGCGTGTTGGTTAGTCTCGTTCATAGCATGCAAAGCGGTTGATCGGGAGAAGATACAAGGGGGATGCGTTGGGTCATACCGCCGGTGCAGGATTGGGCTCCGGCGCACTGGAGGATGCTTCGGTGTTGGGAGCGAACGTATCAGCGCGGGTTTCCCACGTACCGCCCGGCTGGTAGCGGCGCACGATGTTATCCTCTTCCGGATCCATCACCGCCAGCGCCATCCACTCGTGGTCGAAAAGCGTGCGCAATTGCACGTTGCGATCCAGGACCTGCTCTACACGTGCAACCGGAGCCTGTATCACAGCCATCAGCCGAAGCGGATGGTGGTACGGCGTCGTGTCGTCGCTCTGGAGCGATTGCAGCGGCAGGCCCGTCATGAGGTCGCCGCCGTTGCCCTGCCACACGCCCATGTTGCCCACCACGTTCTGCGTGATCTTCGAGCCGCTACCGTACACGGCGTTGTCGACGGTCGAAAAGTAATACTGCGTGTTGATCCATTCACCCACTACGAGCGGACCGGCCATAATCTGCTTTAGTGCCGTAGCATTCGGGTCGGTCTGCCAGTCGTAGGCGTGCAAAAACACGCGGCCCTGCAAGTTGAGCGGTGCCGTCAGGTCGCGCGGTCCGATAATGAACGCCGCATTGCCCGAAAGCCCCCACTCCGGACGCGCCTCGGCCCAGTCGGCGGCGCGGCGTTGGGTATCGGCCGTGCTCTGTTTAGGGCGGGCCCCGCGCAGCGACGGTGCACGCTCGGCGGTGGCCCGCTGCTGGGCTGCGCGTAGGTCACGCCGCAACCGCACAACGTGAGTGGCCTGCGCATCCGTAAGCTCGGGCGTACGGAAGAGCGTCACCGCATCGGTGGTGGTGTTGTGCTCGGCAGCCAAAAACACAGTATCGTCGGGGATGTCAATGCCACGCTCGCGCAGTCCGCCGCGCACGCTGGGCTCATTGCACATAGCCGCCAGCGCCCGCGCATTCGGTCCGCCAGGGTGTCCTGCACATGCCCCGCAGTCCAGGCTCGACTGATACGGGTTGTTCGCCGTTTCGCTGGCGTGGCCGGTAAAGACCACCACCGGTGCAAAGCGATCCCAGCCCATCAGGCGAAAGGCGGCTTCGGCGTATGTTACTTTTTCGCGCTGCGTGAAGCCCACCGACAGGTCCGTGTCGTCATCGGGTGCAATGTAGTCGATCGTGAGCGTGCAGAAGTCCTCCGGTCGGGGTACGCGCTCGTTCCACGCCCGCCGGGCCGCCCGCAGCGCCGCAGGGCTTAGCGTACGTGCCGCCAGTGCTGCCCCGAAGAACCCGCCTGCGGCCTCCACAAAGCCAAATGCTGCCGCCACGTTGGTCTTGAGCGCCTTCGTCAGGGTGCGGCCCGCACGCAGCCAGGCCATCCATCCGTCGTGCGTGGTCGCCGCGTTCTCGTGAGCCGGATCGGGCCGCTCGCACACCCGATGCTTCGGCGACACGATGGGCGGACACAGCTCGGTGCGGGTATCGGTGCCGTGGGCTTCGTACTGCATCGGCAGGCCAAAGAACCCGGCATAGCCAAACGTCTCGTACGCACCGGTCTGCTCCAGATGGCGGCGAATCACCTCCGACCGTACGTCGATGCAAAACACAAGCTGTGCATCGGGGCGGTGGGATGCAGAGGACTGTGGCGCTGACAATGCAGCGTCTTCCAAATCGGCCAGCAACTGCTCGCGATAGGTGGCTTCCCACGCCTCCAGCCAGGGGGCCGCCCGTTCCGCACGCACAGATGCGGTTTCCGCACTGCTGGGCGCGGCGTCTTCATTCTCGGGCGCAATGGGTTGCTCAAGTGCACGGGCGGTATGCAAGCGCGCAGCCAGATAACCAGTTAGGGTTATGGGATGCGCGGCTTGCCACGCGTCGTGACGGTCTTGTGTACGCCACTTAATAAATGACGCCCAGCCCGGCAGGTCCACCAGGTGGCGTTGCAGAATAGCTTCCCACTGCGTTTCGTCGTAGCCCCGAAGTGCCTCGGTCAGCGCCTCCAGCGGACGCTCGGGCACGTCGCTCAGGTCGCCACGGTGCGGGAGTTCGGTATCGTAGGGTGCCACAGCGCGCCACGCGGCAAAGAAGCCCTTGTCGCGGTTCGGCATGGGCCAGGCGGCCTGTCCCTGATCCAGAAACGCCGCCAGCCACTTTGCCATGATGCGGTTCAGTGGATCGTTGGCCGCAGGCTGCGGGGCCCTATCGGACTCGGCCGCCTCGATCTGGTCGAGCACCGCCTCGGGGGCTGCCGTGATGCCGTGCGCCTCCAGGCGGTCCGCCAGCACATCGGGGTCGATGGCGCCCGTGGTCCAGGCATGCCGCAGTTGCGCCGCCGCTGGATAGCCGCGTCCGCCAAACAGCTCCTTGGCTGCCGCCACCGCCGAATCGAACGGCTCATCCTCGAATCCAGCCAGCGGATTTGCGGCGATGTACGATTGCAGCGGCCAGCAGCGGCCCAGCACAGCAGCGGCATTCTCGACGCGGGCGCGCAGGGCAGACAGATCAGTGCGCATGGTATTGGGTGCGGTGGTTGGTAACAGTGGAAGGAGCAGGTTGCGACATGTTCAGCAGCGCCGCATAGAGGCGCGGGCGCTCGCGGTGCCATCCGCGCTCGATGGCGATGTACGCCAGCACAAAGAGGGCACCGACGACCGCATGCAGCACAGAGACCTCGGCGGGTGCCACGGCCATCGGCAGGTCGGCGGTGAGCGCGGCGATGCCGTTGTAGACGCCAGCGTAGAGCGCAAGTGCGGGAGCTACGACCAGCGGCAGGGCAATGGCTCGCGCACCAGGTGCCAGCGCAGTGGAGCGCAGGGCGGTCTTGGCGGCGTGCAGCACCGACAGCACCACGACCAGCGTGAGCACGGCCCCGCTCCCCAACGCTACGAGCGACTTACCCGTCAGCCACGCAAAGAGCGCGCCTCCGGCCACCGCCGCGATGCCAGTTCCAATCCATGGCCCGGCCCCCGGCGCTGCAGGCGGCTTAGCCCGTGGCGCCTTCGCCGTAACGACCGCCCCCGACGCCAGAAAGAGATACGCTTTGTAGAAGCCGTGCAAGATAAGATGCGCAATGGCCGCCGCAAAGAAGCCGAGTCCGCACTGCAACACCATAAATCCCATCTGCGCCACGGTCGAGCAGCCCAGCTGGCGCTTCACGTCGGACTGCACGAGCATCCAGGCCTGGGCGAGCAGCGCACTGAGCGCCCCCACCGCCACAATGCCGAGCATTACCGCCGGCAGCGCCGCCACAATGCCTGCAAAGCGCGCCAGGAGGAGGCCGCCTGCGTTCACCAGGCCCGCATGCATAAAGGCGGATACGGGCGTCGGGGCGGTCATGGAGGAGAGCAGCCATCCATGAAACGGGATGAGTGCCGACTGAATCATGGCCGCGCCCACCAGCAGCACGGATACACCAGCGAGTACGCTGGTGGGAAGCATGTCAGTGCGCGCAAGCGCCTCCGAGATGGTGGCGGTTTCGGTGTATCCGGCAATCAGTCCCAGCGCCGCCACCAGCAGGGCGCTCCCCCCCAGAAACGACCACCGGGCTCGCCGGGCGGCCGCTTGCGCCTGTGGCCACCCGCGAATGAGTCCGATGAGGTCGGCCAGCAGCCAGCCCATAAGTGCCCAGCACGCGGCGAAAAGCGCCAGGTGGTTGGCCGCGGCGAGTAGCAGGACCACCAGCGTGAGCGCAAGCAGGCGTGCGTAGAAACGCCTCGTGTGCTGGCTTCCATCCATGTAGCGGCGCGCAAAGCTATGCACAATGCCGCTTACAAAGGTCACCACCGCCGCCATGACAAGCATGAGCCCATCCACACGCAGCAGCGCGCCGGTGGGGGCATCGAGACCCGTGGTGGCATGCATCCCCAGCGCGCCAAGACTGACGGCAAAGAGCATCCAGATAAAACGTGTGCTAACTGTTGCCATTTTGTTTTTTGGAGTGGAAGAAGAATGGAGTCGCCTCTAAAAACAACCTGTGACTGCTTACTCACCTTGTCCCAACGAGTATGCGCGGCGTCCATCGAAGGTATACAGGTGCTCGGTTTTGATGACATCCCACTCTGCTTCATGCAATGCCCCGAGCAAGTCGAGCACGCGATCGAAGGAGATCGAATCGGCATCGGCGGGCAAGAACCGGCAGCGCCAGTGGTCGGTCCAGAAGGTTTCGGGCAGGCCATCAGGATACACCTTGACGCCCCGGTTGGTGATCATCTTAAGGATCCAGTCGACCGTTGCAGCCGCCTCGTTGAGCCCTTGTCCAATCACATCTGGGTCGCGCCCCGATTCATCCCAGTCGATAAATACGTCAATGCCGCGCAGTACCTTTTCTTGCGCGGGTGTCGGGGACGGCTCTACTTGAATCCTGGCGGGCTGATACCGAACCGGTGAGAGCGTGACGGGCTCTTCTCCCAGCCGTTCAATGACGGCATCGGTAAAGGCTTCGGTGCCCACCTTACGTTCGCTAATCCCTTCGCGGTAGACATCGGCGGTGTGGATGCCATCTTCCAGCGTCTTCAGCCACGCATTCTCGATAGTCTGTGCCATGTCGGCCACGCCAAGGTGCACGAGCATCTTGGTAGCGCCCATGAGCATGCCCGAGGGGTTGGCGATGCCTTGCCCTGCAATGTCGGGCGCTGAACCATGAACCGCCTCAAACATGGCCACATCAGACCCGATGTTGGCGGACCCCGCAAGTCCAACGGAGCCGGCCACTTGCGCTGTGATGTCGGACAGGATATCGCCGTAGAGGTTAAGCGTCACGATCACGTCAAACTGCTCGGGCTGTGCCGCCACCCGCGCCGCGCCGATGTCGATAATCAGATGATCAGCTTCGATGTCGGGGTATTCTTCAGCCACCTCCTCAAATACCTGATGGAAGAGCCCATCGGTATGCTTCATGATGTTGTCCTTCGTCATGCACGTCACCTTGTCGCGGCCATGGGCGCGGGCGTACTCGAAGGCGTAGCGGATGATGCGCTCCGAGCCTGGACGCGTGACCAGCTTCAGGATCTGGGCGACCTCACGCGTTTGCTGATGCTCGATGCCTGCGTAGAGATCCTCTTCGTTCTCGCGGATGACAACAACATCCATCTCTGGGTGATCTGAGTCGACAAATGGCGTGTAGGCCTTGACCTGCCGCACATTCGCAAACATGCTAAGCGCCTTGCGCAACGTCACGTTCAGGCTCTTGTAGCCTCCGCCCTGCGGCGTCGTGATAGGCCCTTTCAGCAAAACCTTGTTCTGACGGATCGCCTCCCATGCGTCGTCGGGAATGCCCGAGGTGACGCCCCGCTCGTACGCTGCTTTGCCAATATCAATGACATCGTAGTTCAGCGGAGCGTTGGCCGCGTCGAGAATGCGCAGTACCGCTGTGGTAATTTCAGGGCCGATCCCATCGCCGTATGCTACTGCAATTGGGAGAGGAGGAGGGGTGGAGTTCGTATCCGAAGCAAATGGGGCCGAAGCCGGCATTGTATCCTGATTCATCGCATTGAAAGGGTGTGTGAGTGGGCAACGAAGGCAAAAGCGGGGACGACACAAACAAAAAACACAAACAAAAAAGCCGACTCGCAACGCCTTGCCGCAGCGTTGGAAGTCGGCTTGCAATCTGTTGCACCTGCTCAG
>NZ_JAWOAR010000176.1:0-9671 GCF_046498435.1 Longimonas sp.
CAGCGGCTCCGCCAAGGAGACGCGGAGTCCTGACACGAGCGAAGCGACTGATGAACGCAGTGAATAAAGATCTCCTCCGAAATGGGCAGGGCCGTTCAATCGCCTAGAGCGCCGCTGAGCACCGAGGAGATGGTTCGGCGTGCTCCGGGCTGGGCCCGTCGCGTGCTCACCATGACAGGCTTTGTTGGGGGGATGATTGCAGAGCAACCCTCAAAATGAGGGTTGACACAGCACTACCGCACATATTTCGACATTGTACTTTCGTTCTGGACGCGCTACATTCATTCCATCGACTCGTTGAACGAGTAGGCCAAACCGGCTCCGAAGAAACGTAAAGATATCCCACTGCTTTCCTCAATCACCTCCCACTCATTCCATGCGCGGTATTGTGCTGGCGGGCGGACGCGGAACGCGTCTCTATCCCGCTACCGAGGCGCTTAGCAAACAGCTCCTTCCGGTGTACGACAAGCCGATGATCTACTACCCGCTATCGGTGCTTATGCTGGCGGGCATTCGCGACATCCTCGTCATCACCACGCCGCACGACCGCCCGCGCTTCGAGGCGCTCCTGGGCAATGGCACCCCGTGGGGGCTGGATCTCTCGTACGCCACGCAAAACGCCCCCCGCGGCATTGCCGATGCGTTTCGTATTGGCGCCGATTTTATTGGGGATGCGCCCGTCATGCTCATTCTGGGCGACAACCTGTTCTACGGCGATGGCCTGCGGCAGCGCTTGCAACACGCGGCCTCCACCGTTGAAGGCGGCACCATATTTGGCTATCCGGTACGCGACCCCGAACGCTACGGCGTGGTCGACTTCGACGCCGACGGCACCGTCACCGACATCATCGAAAAGCCGGACGTGCCGCCCTCCAACATCGCCGTAACGGGGCTCTACCTGTACACCGCCGATGTGGTGGACATCGCGGCGAATCTCACGCCGTCAGATCGCGGCGAGTTGGAGATTACGGATGTGAACCGCGCCTATCTCGAACGCGGCACACTTACGGTAGAGCGCTTGGGGCGCGGCATGGCCTGGCTGGATACGGGCACGCCCGATGCGCTGTGGGAAGCAACCAACTATATCGCAACCATCGAGCGGCGGCAGGGGCTCAAGGTGGCCTGCCTCGAAGAGATCGCCTACCGTAATGGCTGGATTGACGCAGGTGCAGTTGCCAACCGCGCCGAAACCTGCGGTAACAGTCCGTATGGGACGTATCTGCGGCGTTTGTTGGAGGATGGGGCAGGCGCATAACATGAAGCACAACATCAACTTTGGTAGCTGTTATATCATAAGTGATACCTCCGAAGCAGTCATCCCGGACAAGGCGCCCCCGGCGCCGCTGATCCGGGATCTATCTGCCTCTCTGATAACGCCGATCATTCCAGGATTAGCGACGCCCTCGGTAGCGGTTCAATGCTAAGTGATGGAAGGAATGAGCCTGTAGCCGGAGACTGGAAGCGCCCCCGGCGCGGACGTCTCCGGCGGAGGCGAACGGGGGACCGTTCGCCCCAGGAAATATTTTTATCAGGGAAGCTATCACTTAACGTCTATCCACTACCACTCCCTCAACTGTTAGAGGCATCGGACCACGGAACCCCTCTATTGTATGGCAGACACATGCAATGTACACATAAGCACACGCTCACAGTCTGCCGTCAAGGGAAAAGCTAATCTGGTGCCTACGTTATGAAACGACTGTTCGGCTTTCTTTTCGGTTCTGAAGACGAAAAGCGTTCCGACGGAGTCAAGCGGAGACGAAACGGGTCCCCCTATGTAGATCCTGATGCGTTGTTTGAACACTCGGGCGTCCAAAAGCAGTTACAGCAGCTCGATGCGCCGCTTAGTAAAATGGCGCAAGACAAGTCTGAGGATCGAAGAGAAAAAGTCACCGGATCGTGCAGTTCTCCACACTTCTGCTTCCTATCTTGGGAGGCGTCATATTCTGTCGGGCTACCACTCGATTTCGTTATCGCCTATACCGGCGTAAGGGATACGAACTGTTCTTTTTGGCTGCAACAGCCGGTGCGATTCTTCTGGGGCGGTCTTTCCTGCTGACTCAACTCGTCCTTTCTTTTGATTGAGGCATACGATGCTACACCATTTGGAACGCGTTCAGTCCTGAAGTCCCGTATCTGGGAACTTCTATTTTAGCGTTCGCCCTGGGCTGGACAGGCCACCTGTGGGAGTGGAGCGATGTCTACTTCAACTCAAAGCGTACGATCGTTCTGCAAGAAGTAGATGAGTTTGGCACCGAGATCGAGCTGCTGCTTTTTCGGGCGGTAGAGGACTTTGAGGTGACTGTACAACTGTCGTCCATAAGCTATATCTCTCCTTTCGATCCTAACATTGACAGACCAGGGTGGCCGATGGAAGGCCAGGATGTAGACGCATCGTCGTTCACGAAATACTATCCTGGTTGATGTAGTACTACGTATCTGATGCGGAAGCAGGCATGCGTTCCAAAAAAACGCCCAGGAATTGTATGGTGATGCGTGAGACATGGGGCGTATCTGCGTCGGATGGCGAGAAACGAAACCGACCGCTCGTAAATCAGTGCAGCAGCCAGCGGGCAACTTGCATCCGGATGTCTGGTTCAAGCACATGCAAGTGGGGCGAGACCCAGTAAGGATCTAATAGCTGATGGATGCCGAGACAAAGGTCCCGACATGGCATTCGTTTTGATCTCCCATCTTGCACACGGCCTTCAGTCCCCGAGCCTCATCACCACCCATGCCAAACTTTCCCGCTTCCGCATTTCAGCGGCTTACCGGATTGCAATCGTTTCCGCAGCCCGCCATCATCCCCACGCACCTACCTGTTGTTATGATGCATGGCTTTGGCATTGGCGGGTCGTTTCGTCGGGGCGGGCACCTGCATGAACAGGCGATGTACCTGCGAATGCGTGGCGTGCGCGCCTATGCGCCAAACGTGTCGCCGTACAACACTGTGCGTGCGCGATGCCAAACGTGGAAGCACCACATCGAACATGTGCTGCATGAAACAGGGGCCGATGCCGTTTCGCTCATTGCCCACTCCATGGGCGGCCTCGACGCCCGCTTCCTCATCAGCCAAATGGGACTGCACGACCGCATTGGGGCGCTCGTTACGATAGCTACGCCGCACCGCGGATCGGAGCTGGCGAATCTTGTCTTGCAGCAGCCCGATGCGGTGCGCTCGTGGATGGCCGACATGGCCGACTGGCTGGGCACGCACATCATTGAAAACGGATCGGCCAACTCGCTCCAAACGGTGCGCGAACTGACCCCCTCGTTCATGACCCACAGCTTCAACCCCAACGTGCCCGATCACCCAAACGTGCACTACTGGTCGTATGCCGGACGGGCGGGGCGCGATACCGAGGTGCCGCTTACGCCGCTCTTGCGCTACTTTAACGCCTATCTGTACGAGCGCGAAGGCTGCAACGACGGCTTCGTCTCGGTGGAAAGCGCCAAGTGGGGCACGTTCAAAGGCGTGCTGGATGCCGATCACATCCGCCAGGTGGGCATGGATGCCGGATTCGGCGGGGCCGACTTCGATGCCAATACGTTCTATGCCGATGTGGCTCTGGATTTGGCTGATGTTGGGTTGTAGAGACTCGGCGCGCCGAGTCCGTCTCTGGCAGTGTCTCTACGGCGCGTTGGCCCCGATATCGCCCTGCCCCAGCACCGTATCCAGCGCCTCGTTGCTCCAGGCAACGCGTACGTGTCCATCGAAGGCGGCCAGTTCGTCGAACGGGCGCGGCACCACGGCCCAGCTGGAGCGCGCCCCGTCGGGGTGACCATCGAGCGCACCCAGGTAGAATGCGATGTCGCCGCCTGCGCTGGCAGGGTTGCGGCACAGGTGCACCGGATGCGCCTGGTTCGTAACAGGGGCATCGGCAGCGCGGCGGACTTCCACAAGCGTGGTCTGCGGGGTGAGCGCTTCAAATCGGATGGTGCCGCTAAGGCCGTTTGGGGCTTCAGGACGACCGTTCGCCGCGGGCGTCAGCGAATACGTAACAGTATCGGGCTCAGTAGCGCGCTCCAGCTGGAAGAGCGACGATTGCGCACTGGCATTGCTCCCAATGTTGCCCTGCGCCAGCACCGTGTCGAGCGGCATAGCCTGCTCGTGAATGTTGATGTGCGCATCGAGCGCGCGCAGTGAGTCGAGCGGTTGGTCCACCAGGTGCACACTGCGTCCCATGCGCCGTGCCGCGTTGTCGATGGCTCCCAGTCCCTGCCGAATAGAGCCGGTGGTGTCTACGCTATTGGCGTGGATGTGCACAGGATAGATTTGAGGCGTATCGAGCGTATCCTCAAACGCCACGGTGACGAGCGTACGCGCCGAGTCGAGCGACTGCATAAGCACCTCGGCATTCAGGCTGATGCTGTCGGGCACCGCCCCCTGATGCGGCCCCGCGTCGAGTGTGTACCGCACCTGCTCGCGCAACTCCGTCTGGGAGCTGCCCTCCTCAATGGGAGTGAGCGCATCGTCTGCGCATCCGGCCACCAGCACACATCCAAGCACAAGCGCGCTGCATAGCATCAAAATGCCCGCCCTGGCACGTTGTGTTTGCATCCGATAGAAATTTGTTATTCAGTTGGATACGCCAAACATTCTTTAAGAAAACCCAGGCACCTGATTATTCAGAAACGGATTCTGTGCCCGTTCGCGTCCGATCGTCGTTACAGCGCCGTGGCCGGGGTAGATAGTCATGTCATCGCCCAGCGGCAGCAGCTTTTCACGGATGGACGCCATGAGGTCGGTTTGCGAGGTCTGCGGCAGGCCCTGAATGCGCCCAATCGAGTCCTGAAAGAGGACATCGCCGGTAAAGGCAACGTCCTCCGCATCGGCCACCAGGCTCACCGAATCGGGTGAGTGGCCGGGGGTGTGCAAGATGCGGAAGCGGACGTCTCCAATTGTGAGTGTATCCTCAGGTGTGAGGGGAGTGGTGCTACGCTGCGGTGGATCGATCGTAACGCCGAACGCCTGCGCCTGCTGCGCGGCTTGGTCGTAGAACGGCGTGCCACTCGGGTGCAGGTAGAACGCCCGGTCGTAGGTAGATTCGAGATGCGCACAACCTAAGATGTGGTCGATGTGCGCATGCGTCAAGATCAGATGCGTCACCGTAAGATCGTGCTCATCGATGTACGCATCCACCTTGCGCTGCTCGGCACTGCTGGCGCACGAGGCGTCGATGATGGCGGCTTCGCCCTTGCGGTGCACCACGTACATGTTGGTCATGAATCCGTTGAACGTGAAGGACTGAATCGTCATAGGCCGGACGTTTAATGCGTATGTGAACGGGATGCGGTACGAGCCATCGTCTTGCAGGATTCTTGGGGAGGCCAACGCATCTTGCCCTGAACCGGGATTGAGGCGATCCGTACAGATTGACGGCCTTCCCACTGTTTTGTTGTGCTGTTTCTTGTCGCATGCGGCTTCACCGGCTTCACTGGATGATGCTTCGGAAGCTGCCCGGCCCGTTTTTCGGGTGGCTGGGTGTGCTCATGTTTCTGCTGCTGATGCAGTTTCTGATTCGGTGGCTGCCCGAAATTGCAGGCAAAGGCATCCCGCTTCTCGTCATTATCGAACTGATCGCGTACAACCTGGCGTACATGGTCGTGCTGGCGGTGCCCATGTCTACGCTCCTGGCAGCGCTCATGGCGTTTGGGCAGTTGGTCGAGTCAAAGGCCTATACTGTGATGAAAGGAGCAGGCATCTCGTTTGGACAGCTGGTCTGGCCTGCGCTGGTGGTGGGGCTGTTCGTTACGGGCTTCATGGTCTACTTCAATACCGTGATGCTGCCCGAATCAAACCATCGCGCGCGCATGCTATGGGCCGATATCCGCATGCAGCAGCCGGGCTTTGAACTGCGCCCGGGCGTGTTCTACGAGGGCATCGAAGACTACAGCATTCTGGTGCGCGAGCGCCCCGAGGGGTCGAACGAACTCGAAGGCATTACCATCTACGACTACACCAACGGGCGGCGGCAGCAGGCCGTCATTCGGGCCTCGCACGGCACGCTCGAATCGGATTCGTTGGGCCGCGAAATTACAATGGTCCTTTACGATGGCGAGATGCACCGCCCCCTCGCTCGCAACGCCGACCACACCGAGGGCCGTTATGAAAAGATGCAGTTTGCCCAGCACACGCTGCGACTCGACATCTCCGACTTCGGCTTCCAGCGCGACGACGACCGCGAGCGCCGCACTGACCGCACTGCACGCACCATGCGAATCGCAGGCTTGCAGGAGGCGGCCGACTCGCTCCGACGCGAAATACAGATCGAATACGAAGACATTAGCACGTCGCCGCACCATCCCTATCGCTCCGATGCCGATGGTTCGGCAGACGCCTGGCCGCCGCCCGATACGCTCGATGCCGATACCGCATTGCCGCTTGTACTGCGCGATATCCCGCCCGACCAGCATCCCAACGTCGTAGACAATGCCCTGCAGCGGGCGCGCTCGCTCCAGTCCACCCTTCGCAGCGCGCGTCGTAGTGTGGAGTGGAAAGATCAGCGTGTACGTACGTACCGCGTCGAGATCATGAAGAAGTACTCGATTGCTGTGGCCTGCGTGGTGTTTATCTTCATTGGCGCGCCGCTCGGCCTCAGCATCCGCCGGGGCAGCCTGGGCGTTAGCGCAGCGTTTGCAATGGGCATCTTCCTGTTCTACTGGATCACGCTCGTGCAGGGCGAAAAACTGGCCGACCGGGCCGTCATTGCACCCTGGTTTGGCATGTGGGTCGCCAATATGATTATGGTTACCGTGGGCACCTGGCTCGTTGTGTACATCGTCATGGATCTGCGCGCCACCCCGCCGCTGCGCACGCGGCTGTGGACCTGGCTCCGCTCCCTCTGGTCTGATTCGCCTTCTGCATGACTCGCCAACACACGGCTTCCCACCGGTCCTGGCTGGCGTGGGGGATGCTCGGGCTGCTGCTTCTGTGGAGTGGGGGCCGCCTGCTTGCAAATGAACTGCGCCCTGCCAACGTGCCGCATCCCGAAACCGAAGTGCGGCCTGGCCTCCACTACACCGCGCTCGATGTGCAGGCAAGCGGCTACGCCGACACCGGACGCGCCTACCTCGCCCGCATTGACCTGACCGCGCCGGACGTAGAACTGTTCGTCACTCCACCCGATGCGCGCACCGACAGCACCGCGTGGTATCGGCTGCGCTATCCGTGGCAGGTGGCCTGGACCCACGACCTGGATCTGGTGGTCAACGGCGCGCTGTTTCGTCCCCCGCGCCACGGCTACTGGCCTTTCAGTTGGGCACGCGGCCACCACACCACCATTGCCGACGGCACGGCCAGCCACATCAACCCGAAGAGCTACCTGCTCTGGCTTACGCGCGACCGCGTGCCGCACCTGACCACAGAGCGCCCAGCGCCTGACTCGGTGCTCGCCCAGGCGCAGTGGGGCATGGGCGGACTCGTGCGCGAGTTGCGCGACGGCGAGGTGCACCCGCGTACCCAGCGCAACGGCACCGCCGATAACTACACCATGATTGCCGCCTGCGCCGAGACGAAGCAGCTGTGGCTGGCCGCGTTTCAGGACGTGACGCGCGGCACTGCCGCCCAGATCGTGGCCGACCAGGGCGCCACCGACGGACTCATCCTCGACGGCGGCGGCTCCACCGCGTTTTACATGAGCCACGATGTGCAAAATGGGCTGGGAGGCTTACATCTGGGTGGAGGACGCCCCGTAGCCACACACGTCGGCGTGCGGGTGCGTGCAGCAACGCCGTAGCAACACGGCACACCGTGCCCCTACTTACCACCGTGCCCTTACTTACCGTCGACGGCGGCTGCCGTGCTTTTCTACGATGGCCTCGGCCTGCGCCTGGATGTGCGGCGTATCGCGGAGCGCCTCGATCTTGCTCCGAGCGTCGTGGTAGGCCGCCAAATGATCCACCACGCGCTCAGGGTAGTCGCGGCCCAGCACACATCCATACGCCTGCTGCTCAAACGCAGACATCTGCCACGGCTCATGTACCAGCGCGTCGTTCTCGATGGCGGCCAGCTCCGGCACCCAGCGGCGGATGAACACGGCCTCGGGGTCGTGCTCGTGGCCCTGCTTCACCGGGTTGTAGATGCGCAGCCGGTTGATGCCGGTGGTGCCCGATTGCATCTGCACCTGCGGGTAATGGATGCCGGGCTCGTAGTCGGCCATCAGGCCACCGTAGTACGGGGCAAAGCGGCGCCAGTCGAGCCAGCAATCGTACGCGGCAAAGGAGCACAGCATCGCGCGCATCCGGAAGTTAAGCCAGCCCGTATGTTGCAGACACCGCATGCACGCATCCACCATGGGAAAACCCGTTTGGCCATGTTTCCAGGCGTCGTATAGCGCCGGGTTGAAGTCGTCGGCGCGTAAAGCGTCGAAGGCCGGGATGTAGCTTTCGTGCTCGATGCGCGGGGCGTCTTCCAGCTTCTGCATGAAGTGGCCGTGCCAGTGTAACCGGCTGTTGAACGACGCGAGCGACTTCCGCCACATGGCTGCGCCGCGGAACGAAGCTCCCTCCAGTTCTAGTTGCCGCTCGCGCAGCGCGTGCACCGCCTGCCGGATGCTCAGCGTGCCGTACGCCAGATGCACCGACAGCCGTGAGCAGATCCGCTCAGCGGTGAGTGGACTCGACATGCTTGTGCGATACGGCTTCCCACGCTCGTGCAGAAACGTGTTAAGCAACTGATGCGCATGAGCTTCGCTCACGGCCTGTACGGCGGTCGTGTCGGGTGGCAGTCCCAGATCAGCGTGCGTGGGGATGCGTCCCGGCTCCAGGTCGCCGGGCGTAGGCATAAGCATCTCAGGAACGGGCACCGGCGGTTGCTTCATGCAGGCTGCCCACCGATCGGACCACGTGTCGCGGTCTCGCAGCGGACGCACCACGCCACGACACGGGTATTCGGTTAGGGGGATGCGCCGGGTCTGCGCCCAGGAGCGCATGCGGAGGTCGCGGTCGAAGGTGCGGCGGTTGCCCGTTTCCTGATGTGCCCAGATGCGAAAGGGCCCGACTTGCCGGTAGAGCATCTCAAACACGTCAGGTAGGCGTCCACAGCGCACAACGAGCGGCTGCCCCAGCGCAGCGAGCGACTGGCGCAGCGCGTGCAGCCCCTGCGCGATAAGCGACCAATGGCGGGGCGAAAAGTCAGCTCCCGCAGCGATCTCAGGCTCGGCTACGTACAGGGGCAGCACGGGTCCGCGCGCGGCGGCTTCGGCCAGCGGACGGTGGTCGCGCACCCGCAGATCGCGCTTGTACCAGACGAGTTGGACCATGAGGAAGAAGGTGCCGAATTCTTATGTGGATGTACTTAACGCATGCAGGCCGACCTATCATCAGGTTCTGACTGCGAACGGAGGGCCTGCTGGCCTGGACGCTCTTGTCATCTATGAGGCGGTGTGGAGGCAGACCTCCTGAGTGGTGCGTCGCGAGGCGTCTCACCACCTCATGCCCCCCAGTCGCTTATGCGACAGAGCAGCGGCATCGCTTTCCAGCGGGTCATCCTGAGATGCTTCACTGCGTTCAGCATGACTGAAGAGAAAAGAAAACCTCATACTACCAAGCTATTGTTCGCGCCCTTAAGTCATCCTGACGCCCTTGGGAAGAAGATCAAGTCACGATAGTTGTGTAAAGAGGTCTTCTGTCAGGCTTCAAAGTTAAGCGGCTTTGGGTACGGGATTGTT
>NZ_JAWOAR010000050.1:0-5295 GCF_046498435.1 Longimonas sp.
CACGACATCGCGGTCGAAGGTCGATGCATCCTCGTACACCTCGGCAAGCGCCCGCAGCAATTCAGCCGACTGGTCATTCCAGCTTTTTGCGACGTCGTCCTCGTCGTATTCAGTGGGGTCCTCAAACAGATAGCTGTGCTCAGTCAGCACATCGCCGACTTTCGAGACGCGGTCTTGCGTAAGCTCGGCAATGGCCACGAGTCGCTCGTGCGTGATGGGCTGGTGCACCTCGGTAAGCTGCACGCGCAGCGCCTCGGCAAAGTCTTCAGGCGACATGGCACGCACGTACTGCTCGTTGTACCAGTTCAGCTTGTCGAGATCGAACTGCACGCCGCTCACGCCCACGCGGTCGAGCGAGAAGGCCTCCACGAGCTCCTGCAGGCTGAAGATCTCCTGCTCGTCGCTCGGGTGCCACCCCAAAAGCGCCAGAAAGTTGATGAGCGCCTCGGGCTGATACCCGGCTTCGCGATAGTCGGTCACAAACACAGGGATGCCCAGTTCGTTGCTGTCGCGCTTGGAGAGCTTGCCGCTTTCCGGGCTCATAATGAGCGGCAGATGCGCAAACGCGGGCGGGGTCCACCCAAAGGCGTCATACAAAAGTACGTGCTTCGGCGTAGACGGCAGCCACTCCTCGCCGCGAATGACGTGCGAGATGCGCATGTGATGATCGTCAACCACGTTGGCCAGGTGATACGTAGGCAAGCCGTCGGACTTCAGGAGCACCTGGTCGTCCAGGCCCTGCGTCTCGAAGGTGACGGTGCCGCGCACCTCATCCTCAAAACGTACGGTTTCGGTGCGTGGCATCTTCAGGCGCACGACGTGGGGCGCGCCATCGTCTAAGAGCTGCTGCACCTCATCGTCATCGAGCGAGAGGCTGTTGCGCATCTCCATGCGTGTGTGGGCGTTGTACGCCGGCGACGGGTTGTCGTCGGAGGCATGGCGCTCGCGCATCGCCTCAAGCTCGTCCTCGGTGTCAAAGGCGTAGTACGCGTGCCCGCTGTCGATAAGCTGCTGGGCATAGCGCTGGTAGAGCCCCGAGCGCTCCGACTGGTAGTACGGCTGATGCGGACCGCCCGTGCCGGGCCCCTCGTCGTAGTTCAGCCCCGACCACGAGAGCGCCTGCATCAGGTCGGCCTCGGCCTCTTCCACATAGCGCGACTGATCGGTGTCTTCGATGCGCAGAATGAAGTCGCCGTCATGCTTATGCGCAAACAAATAGTTGTAGAGCGCGGTGCGGAGCCCACCAATGTGCAAACGTCCGGTGGGACTCGGAGCAAAACGTACGCGAACTGGCGTGGAGGAAGCAGAATCAGCCATAAATTTGGACGGGAGCCGTGGTGTAGGAACAGAGCATGTGGAACAGTCGATGAAGCAACCGCTTCGTGCGAATGCCTCGGTGATGGTAGCCCGGCTCCAAGAGGCAGTTCCGCGCGCTTGCCATGAGGCCCGGCAATGCAACAGAGCCTCACAAACAGCGCCTCCCCCAAGGCCGGCTTCGCATAGCGCTCGTCCTCCCAATGCCAGCGGCTACGCCCGTTTCCTATTTTACCCACCCGCTCATTTTTATCTATGCGTCCCATTTCATCTTCGGTCGTGGCCGGTGGACTGCTTCTGGCCAGTGTGTTTCTTCTTAGCGCATGCCAGCTCCTCTCGTCCTCCACGCAATCCGCGCCGCCGCCTGTTGCGCAGTACAACGGACAGACGATCCACTACGACGAGGTGCGCGCGGCATGGGAGCGTCAGCAGGTCGAAGCCGCTCCCGAAGACACCACCCAGGCGCTGCTCACATTCCTGAACCAGTACCTCGACTACCGCCTGAAAGTCCACGAAGCCAAGCAAGCGGGATACGAGAAGCAGTCCAGCATCCGCCGCGAAATAGATACCTATACCCGCGAGCGAGCCCGCTCTGCCTTCACCGATGCCCACATTACGCAGCCGGTTCTTGATACCCTGCTGCGCCGCCGCACCCAAGAGGTGCACACGCGGCATATTCTGGTTCGGGTGGAGGAAGAGGCCACGCCCGAAGACACCACGCAGGCGCATACACAGATTCATGCGCTTCGCGACTCGGTGATTAACGGAGCCGACTTTGCTGAACTGGCGCGCGATGCGTCCGACGACCCGTCCGCTTCCCGGCAGGGTCAGCGCGGATTTGAGGGCGATTTGGGCTACCTGAGTGCCGGGCAGCTCGTGGGTCCGTACGAAGACGCCATGTATCAGCATCCGATTGATGCCCCGCCGAAGGTGGTGCGCACGCCGTTCGGCTACCACCTAATTGACGTGATCGACCGCCAGCCGCGCCTGCCCCGCACCCGCATTGCCCACCTGCACATCCGCCCCGACGACGAAACGCCCGAAGCGCGCGAGGCCGCCCGTGCCGAGATCGACTCGCTGGCCGAAACCCTTTCGGCTGACAGCAGCGCCTTTGCCGAAGCCGCCATCGCCCACTCCGACGACGAGCGCACCGCCGAAAACGGCGGCGAGCTGGGCTGGCTCTCCATCGACCAGTACGTGCCGCCCACCTTTCGCAACGCCGTGCGTGCGCTCGACAGCAACGGGGCCATCTCCGATGTGGTGGCCCTGGACCACGGCTTCTACCTGATTCAGCGCCGCGAGGCCGAGCCGCTCCCCTCCAACAGCGAGGCCGAAGCTACCTTTCGTGAGCGGCTTGACGACCTCCCACGCACCCAGGCCCGGCGCACCGCGTTGAACGAGACCCTCCGCGACACCATCGCCGCCACGGTCGATTCCAGCGCCGTGGAGCAGGCCCTGGGGATAGACGACTGGTCCGACCCCGTCGCTGGTGCGCCGCGCAATGCTCCCGACACTGCCCTGGCTGTCGTGGGCCCCGATACGCTGCGCACCCCTGACTTCGAGGCCTACCTGCAGGCTAACAACGACCTGCGCGGGTCGGCTCTGGACGATGCCCTATACGAATGGATCGACCAACGTCGTTTAGACCATGCCGCAGTGACATGGGCACGCCAGGACACGTCGCTGCACAACGAGCTTGAAACCTTCACCAACGGCCTGCTCGTCTTCGAACTGATGCAAGACTCAGTATGGACCGACGCCTCTTCTTCGTCCCCAGACAACCAGTCTGATGTGGCGGCGTCGCCGGTGTCGTCTCCATCCAGCGACCGCGAGCAGGCCTACGCAGAGCGACTGCGGACTCGCTACGCCGCCGACCTGTTTCCGCAGCGCCTACGTGAGCAGCATGCGGCCCACCAGCCCTAACATCACCCTGAAACACGCACGTCGCCCCCCAGCCCGTTTTGCACATGACGTCCTCGCCCGCCACGCGCCTGCCCATAATGCGTCTTCTCAGTGCCGTTGTGCTGTGCATCATGATCGCCGGATGCGCCGATGAATCGCCCAGTGAGCCGTACGCAGCCCGCGTAGGCGACACCTACCTGACAGAAGCCGAGCTGAGCGACGCCATGGAGTCAGTCTCGGTCGGGGGCGATACAGTGGAGGCCCGGCGGCAGATCGTGGAGCAGTGGGTCACGCGAACCCTGCTGTTGAATGAGGCTGAACGTCTTAACCTGGAGAGCGAATCTGATGTGCAGAAGCAACTGCGCGAGCAGCGCCGTTCGGTTCTCATCAATGCGCTAACAAACCGCATCTACGAGGCTGCCGAGGTGGAGCCCGACCGCGAAGCCGTAGTGCAGTACTTCGAGCGCAACCGCGACCGATTGCGCCTGCGCGAGCCCTACCTGAAACTCCGCCACATACGCGTAACCGATGCATCCACTGCCACCACGCTGGCCAGCGAACTGCGAGACGCCCCCAACGACTGGCGCGCGGTCTGCACGCAAGACGAAGAAGACGCCGACCAGGCGTGCGATGTCGGCGAGCGCTTTTACCCCGAACGCCAGCGCATAGCCGACGCCCCCACCTTACGCGACCGCGTTGCCGACATGGAGGCAGGCGAGGTGAATACGGTGGAGGGGGAGAACTGGCACCATGTCTTGCACCTGGTCGAGCGCATTGAGGCGGGCCAAGAACCTGAATTGGAATGGGTTGCGCCCCAGATTGAGCGCCACCTGAGCACGCAGTCGCGGAAACAGATGTATGCTCGCGAGGTTCAACGGCTACGTAACGAAGCAGAATCCCGCAATGCCCTCGACGTGCATCTCTCCGCTCCTGCCGACAACGATACGACCGCTGCCGAGTAACGGATGACGCAACAGCTACTCATTGGTACTTGCGGCCTCCGCTCCACATAACGTCCGACTTCCTGCATGAGGCGCTCCGCATGAGGTCTCTTGCATGACGTGGCCTACCGCCGTTTGCACGCTTTTTTTGCACTTACGCTCTGGTTTACATGATGCTACGCTCCTTTTTCGCCCCCGTCTTTCTGTTGGGTCTAAGCCTTCTACTGGGCCTGAGCCTGCTAAGCTCAGACGCCCACGCCCAGTCGGATGAAAGCGACCGCGAGATGGTAGATCGCGTGGTGGCCGTTGTTGGGTCGGATGTCATCCTGAAATCGGATGTTGACCAGATCGCTAACAGCATGGCGCAACAGCAGCAACAACAGCAGGGGGGAGACGGCGAGCTAACACCTGAGCTATGGCGCGAAGGGCTCGACCAGCTCGTTAATCAACGCGTCATGGCCGAAATTGCCAGGCGAGATACGAACATCACAATTCCTGACGAGCAGGTAGATGCCCAGTTGGAACGCCAGATCCAACAGATGACCGAGCAGGCCGGGAGCGAGGAGGCCCTTGCTGAAGCCTACGGTCAAACCCCCGCCGAACTCCGCGAATCGCTCCGCGATGACTTTCGCGACCAGATGCTCGCCCAACAGGTGCGCCAGCAGCGTCTCAACCGGGTGCGCATCACGCCGTCCGAAATCGAAGAGTGGTTCAACAACATCCCCGAAGCCGAACTGCCTACGTTGCCCGCGTCGGTCCGGCTCTCGCATATCGTGCGCTACCCCGAGCCCACCGAAGAGGCCCGTGATGAAGCCGAAGAGATCATCACCTCCATTCGCGACTCGATCGTAACGGGCGGGGCCGAATTCGAAGAGATGGCCGAGCAGTTCTCCGAAGACCCCGGCTCGCGTCGCCAGGGCGGGCGCATAAGCAACATCAACGTGAACGATTTTGTCCCCGAGTTTGCCGCCGTCGCCTCACGCATTGAGGAAGGTGAAGTATCAGAGCCCTTCTACAATCCCACTCACACCGGCTACCACATCGTGCGCGTCAACGAACGACGCGGCAACACCGTAGACCTGAACCACATCCTAATTGAGGTGGATCAGCGCTCGGCAGATGCCGAAGCTGCCATCGA
>NZ_JAWOAR010000071.1:0-16266 GCF_046498435.1 Longimonas sp.
CAGGGGAATCTCCTCGCCATTCCAGCGCATCGTTTCAATGAGCGTGGGACTTACGAGCGGAGCCGGGACTTCTGTATCCGACAAAAACTGCGCTTTAAGCTTGCACTCGCGGTATTCGGCCCCGGCCTCCGAATCCCACACGAGCCCGCCGCCGGTGCCCATGCGTGCGCCTTCGGGCCCGATTTCGACGGTGCGAATGGCCACGTTGAACGCCGCTTCGTCGCCAGGTCCGGCCCAGCCGATGGCGCCGCAGTAGACGCCGCGCGGGGCGGGTTCGAGCGCGCGAATAATGCGCATGGCCCGCAGCTTCGGTGCCCCCACCACCGACCCACACGGAAATAGCGCCCGAAACAGCTCAGGCAACGCCCCCTCCTTGCGCAGCTGGCCCTCTACGGTCGAGGTCATCTGCAACACGGTCGGGTGGCGCTCTACCGCAAACAGCTCCGGCACGTGCACCGAGCCCGACGTGCAGCACCGTGCCAGGTCGTTGCGCAGCAGATCCACAATCATCAGGTTCTCGGCCTGCGTCTTGGCGTCGGCGCGGAGGGCGGCCATGGCGTCGGCATCTTCGGGCGCGCTGGGCGGACGCGCCGCAGTCCCTTTCATGGGGCGGGTGTGGATGCGGCGGCCATTCCACCGAATAAAGAGTTCGGGGGAGGCCGAGAGCACCGTGCGCGCTCCGGTATCGATGTACGCGCCGTAGGGCACCGGCTGCCGCCTGCGCAGATAGGCGTAGAGCGCAACGGGATTGCCGGGAACGTTCAGATCCACCGGCCCCGTGAGGTTGATCTGGTAGACATCGCCGTCGTGGATGTGCTGCTTGACCTGACGGAAGGCGCGCTGGTAGTCGGCTTCGGGCCAGGCGAACTGCGGGTGCGTGGGCGCTTTGGCCCTCACGTTGGTCCAGGCAGCGTGGGCCGTCTCCGCACGCCAGACGCGCGGCGCATCGTACACGCCGAGCCATACGAGCGGTCCGTTGAGGGCGTCGAGCGGCGGCGCGTCGTCGTGGAGGCTTGGGTCGAGGGCGTATCCGGCTTCGTAGGCCACGTACCCGGCGACGTAGTACCCGTGGTTGCGGGCGGCTTGGGCGGCTTGCAGCGCGTGGGGCACCTCGGCGTAGGTGGTGGCGTTGCAGACATCGAGCGGATCGGTGAACAGCCGCGTGTGCTGGTTTTCGGCGTCGGGCCGGGCGGTGTCTAACAGCACCGTACCCGAACGGCGTAGCTGCGCTGGATCAAACAAGTCTGCGTGAGGCATAGAACAGGGCGGGGCCTGCCTGATAAAGAAAACGATGCACGGGCAAGCATGTACTTTTGAGGCTGTGATGTGCTCCCTTTCCGTGGCGCCTGGCCTTTGCATCCCCCTAACGTCATTGTTCGTTTATGGCTGTTGCTGACCCCGATTCGCCGGATGCGTCTTCGCTGTGGATGAAGCTGCCCGTTCATGAGGTGCTCCTGCTGGTGGGCGGCTTGCTGATGCTGCTGGTACTGCTGTACACTATGGAAGCGCCGCGCAGTGGGTCGTTCTTGAGCCCGCCGCTGGTGGCTATTGCCGGGGCACTGCTGTTGTGGCCCGTGCACAACAATGCGGCAGCGCGGGCGCTCTTGCTCTCGGGCGGTGTGCTGCTGTTCATCTGGGCGATTACGCGCACGAGCACCATCCTCATTCCGTTTGTGGCCGTGTACCTGCTGGCGTACCTGCTGCATCCGATTGTGACGCGCCTGGATCGGAAGTATCGCATTCCACGCTGGGTGTCGTCGATGGTGGTGACGACCCTGGTGGTGGGGCTGTTCATTACGACCGTGGTGATTATTGCGCCGAATATTGTGGAACAGATCGACCGGCTGTCGCGGCAGACGCTGGGGGCGCTGGAGGCGCTGCGGGGCTGGCTCGCTACCTCGCCCGTGGTGGCGGAGCTGGAGGGCGCGGGCGTCATTGAGCGGGAGACGCTCATCCGCGAGCTGACCGACTTTGTGCAGCAGCAGACGCGCCGCCTGCCCAGTGCGGCCGAGGAGGTGCTGGCCTCGGTCGGCTCGGTGCTGGGCATCATTACAGTGCTGGCGCTCATTCCTGTTATCCTGTTCTACACGCTGAAAGACTACCCGTCCATTCGCGATAGTCTGGTCGGGCTCTTTCCGACAACCAACGGACGCCGCGACTATATCGTGGAGGCGGGCAGCATTGTGGGCAATTACCTGCGCGGACAGCTACTGATTGGGCTGATTTCGGCGGTCAACGTGGCGGTGGCACTGGCGCTTTTCGGCGTGCCGTTCTGGCTACTCATTGCTCTGCTTACGGGCGTGCTGAACTTTGTACCCCGGCTGGGCGCTATCGTGAGTATGGTGCTGGGGGGATGCGTAGCCCTCGTCTTTGGTGGATGGATGGATGCGCTCATTGTGCTCATCGTTATTCTGGCGCAGCAGCTTCTGGAGCAGTCGGTGCTTACGCCCAAGATCTTGAGCTATCAGATGGGGCTGCATCCGGTGCTTATCGTGTTTGCGCTGCTCGCGTTTGGCACGTTCATGGGCGTCTTCGGACTGCTCATTGCTGTGCCTGCCACTGCGATTCTCGTAACGATCTACCGTGCCTGGCGCGAGGAGCTGACGCTGGAGCTGAATGAGTACGGCGCCTCGCGGCGATGAGGTGAGCTGCGACACCAACAGATCTGACAGGTCTTTCCCGCCTGTGCGATACCGGAACCCACAGCCGGGGCGCATGCATTGCGTAGTCTGCATCCCAATAGCCACTGCGGCACGTGCCTTTCGCTTTCCCTCTGCCCTAATACACTGTTCGCATGACGTTTACCCTTGCTCATACCGATGCCGCCAGCGATGCCCGTGCGGCCTCGTTCGAGACGGCCCACGGCACCGTGCGCACCCCTGCTTTCATGCCGGTGGGTACGCTGGGCAGCGTTAAGGGCGTGCCGCCGCGCGCGCTGCACGAGGATGTGCAGGCCGACATCATTCTGGGCAACACCTACCACCTGTACCTGCGCCCCGGCACTGATGTGATCGAGGCGGCGGGCGGCTTGCAGCGGTTTTCGCAGTGGAACGGGCCGATGCTTACCGATTCGGGGGGATACCAGGTCTTTTCGCTGGCGGACCGGTGTACCCTCACCGAGGAGGGCGCGGAGTTTCGCAGCCACATTGACGGCTCGAAGCATCTGTTTACGCCGGAGTCGGTGGTGGATACGCAGCGCGCGCTGGGCTCGGATATTATGATGGTGCTGGATGAGTGTCCGGCTGCCGACGTGTCGAAGGCGTATGCGCGGGAATCGAACGAGCTGACGCTGCGCTGGGCGGAGCGGGCCCGCCTCCACTACGAGAAGACCACCTCGCCGCACGGTCACGAGCAGGCGCTCTTTGGCATTGTGCAGGGCGTAACGTATCCGGAGGTGCGCCGCGAATCGGCCCACGCGCTGGTGGATCTGGACTTTCCGGGTTATGCGATTGGCGGCCTTTCGGTGGGTGAATCGCACGAAGATATGTACGACATGGTGGAGGTGGTAACGCCGCTGCTGCCCGCGCACAAGCCGCGCTACCTGATGGGCGTGGGCACGCCCGAGAATCTGCTCGAAAACGTGGCGCGCGGCGTGGATATGTTCGACTGCGTGATGCCCACGCGCAACGGACGCAACGGCACGCTCTTCACCACGCAGGGGCGCATGAACATCAAAAACGCGCAGTTCACGAACGACCACACGCCGATCGATCCGGGGCTGGATGCCTACGTGTCGCAGACATTCACGAAGGCGTACCTGCGTCACCTGCAGAAGTCGAACGAGATTCTGGGCTTGCAGATTGCCTCGCAGCAGAACCTGGCATTTTACTGCTGGCTGATGCGGGAGGCGCGGCAGGCCATTCTGGAGGATCGCTTCATGACCTGGAAGGATGCCATTCTACCGCAAATTACGCGGCGGTGGTGAGTGGGGCGGGTCTACGCAGCGGGTGTGCCATGCAGGGCGACGTGCGAGATGGACTCGCAGCGGTAGTGCAGTGTCGCCTCGGTCACGTTGTAGGTTGAACTGAGACAGGAGCGCGTGTGGAGCCGTCCCGAACGGCTCCTGCTTAACGCCAAGGAGATGGTTCGACTGCGCTTACCATGACACGCTTTGTCCGGGGATGATTTCAGGTTCACCGCGAAAATGAGGAGGGATGTAGCGGTAGACGATTTGCGTGTCGAAACGAGGTCGGTTATTGTGGGAGACGTACGCTCTTTACGTCCAATCAATCCTGACGCGATCCCAATGGGGGTTGCTGCGTTTCACTCTCCCAAGGTTATAGCAATGAAGCGATCCCTTTTTATCACCTGCTGTCTGATTTTTTTCGTTGGTTTGGCGGGGGTAGCGTGTCATGGGCAAGACCGCGATGCATCGCCAGAGAGCGCATCGTATCGGGGACACGAGCAGATCTACGTGGTTTACTATGTGGGGGCGTCGTCGTGCGGGTTCTCCTCGCGCGATGAAGTCGTTGAAGCGGTCTCGGAGCTTCCCGAGGGGTTTTCGGCGGCGCACGACCGTCCTACCAAGTTTGTCTTTGCCGCGATGGATGAGAAGGTCGACGACGGGCTGGCGTTCATTCAGCGGCATGGGGCCGAACAGTGGGATGAGGTGAGCGCCGGGGGCCGCTACAATAACGAAACGCTTCTGCACAACTTTAACAGCGACGTGCAGGCGCCTGCAACGCCGCATGTCATCGTATTCGAGGACACGTACCGGTTCGACGAATACAACATCCCGCATCTGGAGCAGCGGGAGCAGATCCAAAGCGCGATGGGTGCTGACGGTGTAGTAGCGTGGATCGAGGATGGCTATCCGCTTCCGTAGCCAACTCATGGCCGCCTGCACGTAGTCCCCAATCCGGTTGCAGCATGGCGGGATCGTCTCTCTACGGCGCCTCGGGGTGCTACGAATCGGTGTTGGTGGAGCGGTGTGCCTGCTGCCATTGCTCTACCATCTGCGCGGCTTCGTCTGACGGCAGGGCTATCAGCTTCAGGCTGCGGGCAGTGCCTTCTATCGAGAGCACCTGCCCTGCAAATCGTGGTGTGCCGTTGAGCATCACCACCAGGTGCTGCCCGTCTGTGTCGGTAAGCAGCGTGCGCAGCGCAGCCTGCTCGTTGGGGCCGGGTGCGACCGTTAGCGTAGGGCGGTGGTTTTCGAGGCGAAACGTAAGGCGTTCCCATGCTTCTGGGGTTAGCGCCACTGTTTCGGGGCTTATCCAGAGGGTGTCGGTAGGGCTGCCTGCTGGCAACTCATCGGGGCAGAGCCTTGTCCACCCGTCTATGGAGTCGGTGGAGGCCGCATGCACATTGATTTGCAACGAATCGGTGGGGAGGGCACGGGCTTCGCCTCCGGCAGCCATACATGCAACCAAAAGCATAGCCATGGAGGCCCACATCAGAATATCGGTCATGAGTGGATGCTTCGGTTTATCCCAAATAAAACAGATGCACCCTCCGCTACAGCGTTTCGTGTTCGAGCGTCGGGCGTTCCACCGGGGTGTCGTGCTCCAGCGTTCCATCACGCAGGCGGAGGATGCGGCGGGCGTGCTGGGCGATATCTTCCTCGTGCGTTACGACCAGGAGCGTGTTGCCCTGGCGGTGCAGCTGCTCAAAGAGGCGCATTATATCGTTCCCTGTCTCCGTATCGAGGTTGCCTGTGGGCTCATCGGCCAGAATGATCGACGGCGTGTTCACGAGGGCTCGTGCCGTGGCCACGCGCTGGCGCTGCCCTCCAGAGAGTTCGTTCGGCTTGTGGTCCATGCGGTCGCCGAGTCCTACGTTGCGAAGCGCCTCGGCGGCCTGTTCGCGGCGCTCAGACTGCTTCATACCGGCATAGATAAGCGGCAACTCCACGTTGCGCAGGCAGTCCACGCGAGGCAACAGGTTGAACGTCTGGAAGATGAAGCCAATTTCGCGATTGCGGATCTCGGCCAGTTCATCGTCTGAGTACGTACTCACGTCGTTTCCATTTAGCAGGTACGTGCCGCTGGTGGGCGTATCGAGGCAGCCCAGCATGTTCATAAAGGTAGATTTGCCGGAGCCCGAGGGCCCCATAATGGCTACGTATTCGCCTTCTTCAATAGAAAGGTCGATGCCATCGAGGGCCCACACCTCTTCGCTGCCCATTACGTAGCGCTTTTTGAGGCCCGCAATCTGGATAAGCGGTCCGGCAGCAGCAGGGGGCGCGACAGCCGTGTCTGAGGCAGGTTCTACAGAAGCATTCATATGCGGAATCCAAACATTAGAGGTACAGCGGGAGGCCAAGGCGCGGCAGCTATCGCGAGGCGGTGCGGCGTCCGGGCCCCTGCGGCTCTTCGATGGTGATGGCCATTCCGTCCTCCAGCTCTCGGCTTACCGCGCTGTACGGTCCGGTTACGACCTGCTGGCCGGGCTCCAGGCCCGCCTGGACTTCGATGAATGCATCGTCGGCAATGCCGGTGTCTACCTCGCGCACGCGGGCCGTGTCGCCATCGGCCACGAACACCACGCGGCGCATGGCTTCGCTGCTCCGTCGCTGCGACGTGCTATTGTCGTCGTTTACGTTGCGCACCGTTACGGCTTGAATGGGCACCGACACCGCATTTTCGACGGTTTGCGTAGAGATGTCAACGGCGCCGCTCATACCTGGACGAATGACGGGGGCGGGCGTGTTCGGTGTGGCGTCTTCTTCAGTTGCAATGCCGCCTTCAGGACCTGTCATCACCGTACCCGCATCTTCGTTGTGGGCATCGAGCAGGCGAATTTTGACCGGGAAGTTGGTGACTTGCTCTTGCGTGCCCTCGCCGCTTACCCGCGCCGAGTTTGCGATTTCGGTAACCGCTCCCCGGAATGAGCGGTCGGGGTACGCATCAATCTCAACACGCGCCGTATCGCCTGGGCTCACGTTTACGACATCATTTTCGTTGATGTCAACCTCCATCTCCATCTGTTCCAGCCGGGCGATGCGCATCATTTCGGTGCCTTCCATCTGCGACGTGCCCACCACGCGCTCGCCAAGCTCCACATCCAGCTTGCTGACCGTACCACTCATGGGCGCATAGATGTTTGTTTTTTCGAGCTGCTCGCGGGCGTCGCGCAGCGTAGCCATGGCGCTTTGCACCTGATAACGTGCGGCCTGCAATCGTGCTACGGCCTGATTATAGGCGGATTCAGCCGCCTCGAACTCGCTTTGGGGAATGACCTCGCGCTCATACAACTGCCGCTGCCGATTGTATTCCTGACGCGTTTGGAGCGAGTCGGCCTCGCGCTCCGACAGGTTGGCCCGAGCTTGTGCCACCTCGGCCTCGTTCCGCTCCAGCTGCGCCTGATAGTTGTCGGGGCGCAGCCGCAGCAGCAGGTCGCCACGGCTTACGTGTGCTCCTTCGCGCACGTTAAGCTCCACGATTTCGCCAGCCACATCGGGGCTAATGGTAACTTCCACCTCGGGCTGGGCGCGTCCGAAGGCGGTTACGACTTGGGTAATGGTGCGCTCTTCGGCGGCTTCGGCCTGCACCCCTACGCCATCGCTTCCGCCTCCAAACCAGCCCATAAACCGCCCAGCGGTGCCAAGCAGAATGAGGATGAGAATCAACCCGCCAACGATGTATAAAATGCGACGCATTGTCATGATGGTATCGTGGTTATATAAACGAGAGGAGAGCAGGGCGCATGTTACTCAAAAAGCGCCGCGTCGGGGTTGAGTACACCGATTTGGTACTCAATGAGCTTCTGTCGATACGCCACATCAAACTCGGCCTGCACCTTGGCGCTGGCGGCTTCCGTAAAATCGCGCGTGGCCTGCGATAGCTCGACGATGGAGGCGCTGCCCAGATTGTAGCGCTCCTGGGCGGCATCGCGCAGGCGCTCGGCCGAGCGGAGGCGTGACTCTGCCGCTTCGAGCTGCTTCACCGCATTGCGATAATCAAGCACAGCCTGGCGCACCTCCAGTGCCACGCCTTGCCGTTGATCTTGCAGGTTGTACTCGGCCTGCCTCAGGTCCGCACGGGCTTGAGCGGTTTGGTTGCGACGCTGCAAACGATCGAAAATGGGAAAGGAGAGGGATAGCCCTACGCTTCCGCCTCGCCGCGAATCGAGCACGTCAAAAAAGGAGGGATCGGGGTCATTCGGAAGCGCCGCCGTACTGGACCAGTTGGTGTTGTATCCAACGTTGAGCGAGAGCGACGGCCAGTAGTTTGACTGGGCGATGCGAATGCCGGCCTCCGAAGCGCGCAGGCTGGCCTCTTGCGCCCGCAGATCCACGCGCCGGTCAAAGGCGCTCTCCAGCGCCTCTTCTACGACATACTCGCGCTCAGCCATTGCGGCCTCATCAACCGCTGGCGCTTCGAAATTGTACGTGCCAAACGGATCGAGCTGCAGCGTCTGAATTAGGCGAGTATTGTTGACTTCGACCTCGCGTTCGGCCTGAAGAAGCTGCTGTTCGGCCTGCGCCAGGTCGGCTTCGGCTTGAAACAGATCGGACGTGGGGCGCGACCCCGCATCCACAAACTCTTGAATCTGTTCCAGTTGTTGTTGCTGCACTTCTACCTCCTCCTCGCGCACGCCAACTTCTTCCTTGCTCTGCGCCAGATCGATGAACTGCTCCATAACGGTAAACACCACGTCCTGGCGCGTGCGCTCCAGGTCAAGTTCGCTGGCTTCGCCCTGACGGTTGGCCTGGCGGAGCGATGCAATGTTGCTAAATCCGTCAAAAACCGTGATGCTGGAGTTCGCCCCGAGCTGAACAATATCGGTGGTCTGATTGACGATGGCTCCTTCCTCCTGACTGAAGCTCCGCCCGAACTGGCGCGTGGTGCTGGTGGAGAGGTTCAGGTTCGGCCCAAAGTCGAACTGGCGCTGCCGAATGGTGGCGTCTTGGCGCTCTACGTCGTTGATGGCACGCCGCAGATCGGTGTTCTGGTCGAGCGCAATGGTAACGGCGTCGTCGAAGGTGATCGTTTCTGGCGTCTGAGCGTGCACCGCCGTCGGCGCGATGCTTACAGCTACCAGCCCACAAACGAAGGATAGGATACAAGAGGAGAACAACAACCGGCGCATAGAGTCGGCAATCAGGATGAACAGAGGCAAACACAAACAGCGCAGGCATCCAAATCAGCGATCCGAAACGGATGTCCTGCCTGTGGGTCTGCTCTACGACCCGGCGCGATGCAATGTTACAGCGCAGGTTATGAGCAGCGCTCTCGCTGCACCAAGTTCGTGGTGGGGCGTGGTCAGCGTACCCTTCCACATCCGCGATTCCCCCCGTAAGCCCAGCCCCCATACGCACAGTACTGGAACATCAGAAATGCCGACGGCTTACTGAACCTGTAGTAACAAGCGCATTGAATCATCCTGCTACAGTGGCCCCTACACCGCGCAAGTCAGAAGCGCCCATTGTCGTCGGAACGTTCCTACTGGCTCTCATCGCCCTTCTATTTGTGGGGATGCGCCCGTGCGTGGCGGCTCCATCTGCTGATGCTGTATCAAACGTCGCGGAAGCCGCGTCGCTGCATTGCGCATCGTTCGGGGCGCACGCGTATACGCACGCCTCCTCCCTGCTCACGTCACGTCCTGCGGGCCCGCGCATCTCTGCAGATGAATCGGATACGCCCGAGCATCTACCCGTATCAGGGCGTCGTATCCCTCAAGCGGTGTGTTCCGGTTCGTTTCCACAGGCCACGGCTTCCCACACCGTCTCCCCTCTTTCTACGTTGCACCTTGGCAGTATCGTGCTGCTCTTGTAGTTGAGCACATGCCCTCAGCATCGGCCTTGCCGGTCTACGTCTGTGCTGGATGGATGCACATGCTGTTCGCATCTCCTGTATATCTGTCGCAGACCAGCCGGGTCGTCATTGTATCTATTGTGCTCCCCAACGTTACCGTATTATGTATCGCGTTCTCACTACGCTTTCCATCTCCATTGTCGTTGTTCTGTGTTCGTTTGGACACGCGGCTTTGCCCGCAGGGGCGCAATCGCCCTCACCATCGACCGCTGCCATCGGAACGGCTGCCCCAGAAACGCCACCCGGAATTGTGCTTCTGGTGCGCCGTACGCAGCACATCCGAGCGGCCCTTCAAACCGCCAGCGACCTGGCAGACACCGAGCCACTCACCAACACGCCGGTTGAAATTGTTGTGTGCGGGCAAGCCATCAGCGTCCTGCAGGGCGAATCGGACCTGTCAGTGCGTATCGTAGAGGCCACAAGCAAGCGTGTGCAGTTTATCGCATGTGGAATGTCGCTCGAAAATCATGGCATCGACCCCAACACGCTCCCCGATGCCATCGATACCGTTCCCAATGGACTGGTACACGCGCTGGAACGCCAAGCGCGCGGCTATCTGTCTGTTGAGCTATAGCACATAAGCTGTAGTACAAAGCCGGGGCGCTTTAGCCGCTCCGGTGCTTGCCTTTCTATTTATCAGCAATTGCCTCAGAGACATGCCGACCTCCCGCTCCGCGCACTCCGCCTCTGTTTCGTCGCCTTCGACTCCACTACGCCCCGGTCCCACCGCGATATTCCGTGCTCTGCTGAGCCTGATCTTTCTAGTGGCTGGTATGGGGCATATGCTACAGCCCGAGCAGGTTGCTTCGCGGCTGCTTGATGCCAAACTGGGCTTTCTGGCTACCGCCATTGCACCTGCCGAGGTGCTGGTGCTGCTTTCAGGCATTGCCCTGATTGCCGGCAGTCTGGCCCTGCTAACCGGCTTCCAGACCCGCCTTGCCGCTATGGGACTCATCGTGGTGCTCATCCCCATTACCCTCACTATTCAAGTGGGCCGCCCAACACTGGGCCCACTCTTCAAAAACATCGCGATCCTGGGAGGCCTGCTGTTTTTTGCGACGCATGACAGCAGTGCATATAGCATCGATACGTACATACGCCGCCGCAAAGACGAGGCGGGAAGGACAAATGGATGATAAGTAGGATAGTGAAAGTACGTTACCTGTTCATCCTTGGCGATTTTGTTTGAGGTGAGCTTGGTACCCTGAAGAAGATCCCGGATCTCCGCTCCGCTTTCGTCCGGGATGACGTTGGGGAGGGCGATGCTCAATGCGAAGACAATTACTTTCAACCCACCGCCTTCTTCCCGACCCGTCATCCTGGACAAGCGAGCCTGCGAGCGCGATCCAGAAATGAGCGGAGCGAATTCACATCGTAATCCAGAGCAAGGTGGCAGCCTCTCGTTACGAGGACACACCTGCTAAGATACTTTTGTGGGTCTACTTAGGCGCAGTTGCTTCGCTCAAGATGACAGCATACGAATGGGGAACCTTGCAACCCGAACATTCAGGTGTGACACGACAATACGTTATGGAACGTTGACACCCCGCATGCGAAGAACCTGCTCTAAAAGTTAGCCCTTACGACTGAATATTTATGCATACAGACTACGTGCACTGGTGGAGTCCCCGCCTGGAGCGAACGATGGAGATCATGGTGTACGGGCATGCCGGGACGCCCATTCTGGCGTTTCCGTCGAGCATGGGGCGCTTCTACGAGTGGCGCGATTTTGGGATGGTGGATGCGCTCGCCGACAAGCTGCACCACGGGCAGAACCAGCTGTTCTGCGTGGACTCGGTGGATGGCGAGAGCCTCTACAATCGCGGCGTAGATCCGTACGTGCGCATCAAGCGGCATCAGCAGTACGAGCAGTACGTGTTGCAAGAGGTGCTGCCCTTCATCTATGACCGGGCGACGTCCGACTTTGTGATTGCGGCCGGGGCCAGCTTTGGGGCGTATCATGCGGCCAACCTGGTGTGGAAGCAGCCCTGGTCGTTCGGAAAACTGATCGCCATGAGCGGCGCGTTCGACATCCGGTCGTTCATGGATGGTTTTTATGATGAGAATGTGTATTTTAGCAATCCGGTCGATTATCTGCCGAATCTGGAGGACTGGGGCACGCTCGATGCGATTCGGGATACGCACATTATCCTGACGGCAGGCGAGCATGATCCGTGTCGGGGTGCCAACGACTACATGAGCCACATACTGGATTCGAAAGGCATCGGGCATTACTACGAGCGCGCCGACGGATTTGGCCACGACTGGCCGTGGTGGTGCGATCAGGTGCGGCGCCACGTGTAGCCCCTACGGCCTCCCTCACAGCATTGTAGCACCGCTTGCAAGCCCCACTCGCTTGCCAACCGCACCATCTTTTGAATCAAGGTTCTTTACTGTCTATGAGCACGACCCATCACATCGGCATTCTTCGCGGAGAGGAAACGACCTTTCCGGATGCGCTCATTCCGTTCATCAATGAAAACTACAGCGACCAGAACGTCGAAGCCTCGTTCGTCGAGGTCGGGGCCGTCCGGATGGACGTGGAGCCCACGTACGACGTCATCATTGACCGCATCTCGCACGAGGTGCCCTTCTACCGCTCGTATCTGAAGTGGGCCGCGCTGAAAGGCACGTACATCATCAACAACCCGTTCTGGTGGAGCGCCGACGATAAGTTCATCGACAACGTGATCGCCGAATCGGTCGGTGTGGCCGTGCCGCGCAGCGTCATTCTGCCTCACAAAGAGCGTCCGCCGAACACCTCCGCAAAGAGCTTTCGCAACCTGGAGCACCCGATCAACTGGGACGATGTCTTTGAATACATCGGCTTTCCGGCGTTTCTGAAGCCCTTCGACGGCGGCGGATGGCGCGACGTAACGCGGGTAACGACGCCAGAAGAGTTTCACGAAGCGTACAACCAGTCGGGCATTGACTGCATGATGCTGCAGGAGGGCATCGATTTTGATTCGTACTTCCGGTGCTACGGAATTGGGCAGAAGAAGGCGCACATCATGCGGTACAACCCGTCGGTGCCCATGCACGAGCGATACTCGGCGGTGTCGTCGGAGCCGATTGAAGAGGACCTGCGCCAGAAGCTGGAGCGCGACGTGCTGGCCATCTGCCGCACGCTGGGCTACGACATGAACACGGTCGAACTGGCGATGCGAGACGGCGTGCCGTACGCCATCGACTTTATGAATCCGGCCCCCGATGCCGACTACCACTCTGTAGGCCCTGAAAACTTCGCCTGGATGGTGGACGCGATGGCCGAGTTCGCTGTCGAGAAGGCGCTCGACGACCGTCCGCCCCAGCAGTTTTCGACGCAGGGCGCGCTCTATCCGGGCGTGTCTGAATGATAGCGCCTGATCGTAGGGCCTAAGCGCAGCGCGTGCATCTCCTACTCGTTTGTTGACTTCTCTTGTTGGACCCTCGCCCCATGCGGCACTACCTACAGCCCGCGATCGACCACTACCATGCGCTCATCGAGAGCGACCTGACCGCTGCAGAAAACCAGCTGGAGCAGCTTCGCACGCAGCAGCACGAGCGCCGCGCGCTGTTCGGCGGGCGTCCTATGGCCAACAGCCTGCGCCCTACGTTTCTTACGGAGGCGATGTACGCCGATGTGCAGGACACCGTCTACCTGATTCGGCAGGCGATCCTTCGCATTGCCTCGACCTTCTTTAACGACGAAACGCTGCTGCGCGAGGAGCTGGGCATGGAGCCGTGGGAGATCGAGATGGCGGCCCTCCCCACGCGCGTCATCCACCTGGCTGCCAACGCCCGCCTCGATGCGTTTCTGACCGAGCGCTCGTTCAAGTTCGTGGAGTTCAACGGCGAGAGTCCGGCTGGCATGGCCTACGTGAACGAGCTCGCCAAAATATACCGCGATCTGCCGCTCTTCCAGCAGTTTACCGAGCGGTTTCCGGTGCGCTTCGTGTCGCCCCTCCAGCATGCGATGCAGGCGTTCCTGCGCATCTACCACGACGAGTTTGGAGGCCAGAAGCTGAAGCCTACGTTTGCAATCGTAGACCGGCTGGAGGACGTGCCCACGACCCACGAGTTCGACCTGATCAAGACGTACCTGCAGCGGCTTGGCTATAGCTGCGTGGTGATTGACCCACGCGAGTTAGACTGCCGCGATGGCTGGATTTACGCGAATGGCACGAAGATTGACATCCTGTACCGGCGTCTCCTGATGAATGAGTTCTACGAGATCCGGGACGACTGCCAGCCGTATGTAGAAGGCTACCGCGCACAAAAGACGTGCTACCTGAATACCTTCCGGTCTAAGCTTGTCCACAAGAAGGCGATTTTCTCCTTCCTGACCGATGAGCAGTACACCAAGGTGCTGGAGGCTCCACAACGACAGGCCATCCAGCAGCACATTCCGTGGACGCGTCGGCTCCGCCCGCGCACCACGGAGTTTCGCGGGCTGACGATCGACCTGCTGGACTTTGCGCGCCAGAACCAGCGCTACTTCGTGATTAAGCCCAACGACGCGTACGGCGGGTCGGGCGTCACGCTCGGGTTTGCCTCAACCCCATCGGAATGGGACGCGGCGATTGAGGAGGGCGTCGAAGCCGGGCACGTCATTCAAGAGACGGTTGACATTCATCGCGAGCCGTTCCTCATGCAGACCGATAGTGGCTGGGAGCAGGTCCCGTCGATTATCGACCTGGATCCGTACATCAACGGTCCGCTTATGGGCGGATGCCTGACCCGGATTTCGGGGTCGGATCTGGCCAACGTAACCGCGGGTGGCGGCACGCTCCCCATGTTCATTCTACGCAATACGTATCATGCAAACTCCTGACGCACGGCCCCTGCGGGTGGCAGTGCTTGACCTTTACAACGGCGAGCCCAATCAGGGCATGCGCTGTATTCGCGACTTTCTGGAGGGCGTGGCGGCCCCCTCGGTGTCGGTGCCCATCACGTACGACATCTTCGACGTGCGCCAGCATGCCGAGGTGCCGGGGCTCGACTACGATGCGTACATCTCTACCGGCGGGCCGGGCAGTCCGTGGGATGGGCTCGACCAGCCCTGGGAGGCGGCCTACTTCGACTGGCTGGATGCGCTCTATCATCACAACATGACGGCGGCGCCCAAAAAGCATGCGCTGTTCATCTGCCACTCGTTTCAGCTGCTGTGCCGCCACTTCGGTATTGGGGCGGTCACGGAGCGGCCCGCCCAGTCATTTGGCATTTTTGAGGTGCATCGCCTTGCAGGGGGATCCGACGAGCCCCTCTTTCAAGGATTGCCCGATCCGTTCTACGCGGCTGATTTCCGGCGGTGGCAGGTTGTGCAGCCCGATCACGAGCGCGTGGCCCAACTGGATGCCACGCTGCTGGCTCGTGAGCAGCCGTACCCCGAGTATCCATACGAGCGCGCCCTCATGGGCGTACGCCTGTCCCCCGAAATGATCGGCGTGCAGTTTCACCCCGAGGCCGACCCCGAAGGCATGCTGGTCCACTTTCGCCGCCCGAAGCAGCGCGACAAGGTTGTCAGTGCGTTTTCCGAAGCGCGGTACCAGCGTCTCATCGACCGGCTGGACGACGAACAGTACCTGACGCCCGCCTACGAGACCATCATTCCCACCTTCTTGCGTCGCGCCGTAGAAGCCACGCATCCGGCGGCGGTAGCGTAGCGCTGTAGCCCCGCCTTTTCCTCCCTGAACGCCTCCCGCTCCATGCCTATCGTCCCCCCATCTCGCATCCTTTCGTGGCACGAAGACCGCCTGCACGGACGCCTCCGAATGCGGCGGCTGCGCTCTCAGGCGCTTGGCATCTCCAAACCCTACTACGTCTACGAATCGCCCGGTCTGGCGGAGGCCGAGGCGGCACCGGTGCTCTATGCCTTTCGCGGCCACGAGCGCGAGTGGGTCAACATGCAGGAAGACGACGCCCGCACTCGCTCCACCGCCATTCAGGACATCGACGCCTGTGTGGCTGAGGGGCTGCTTCCGCCCATGCTCGTCGTCATGCCCGGCCTGAACAGCGCGAACAACCACGTGCCGTCGCTTGGCATCAACATGGTGGGCACGTGGGGGCGTCCGATGCAGGGGCTGGGCAGCGGGCAGTTCTGGACGTATCTGACCGAAGAGCTGCTTCCAACCGTAGATGCCGATTATCCGCATCTCGCCGACAGCCCGCGCCTAACGGCCGGGTTTTCGTTGGGGGGATACACCGTGCATCTGCTGACGATGGAGCGTCCCGGCTACTTTGCACATGCCGCCATGTACGATGGCCTCTTCATGTGGCCTGGGCACCGCGACCCGCGAAACAAAGCGGCAAAAAAGAAGGGCAAGCGCTCCGCAACCACCTGCACCGATCGCATTTGGGGACAGGCGTCTATTTTCGACCCAGCGCTGGGGAAGCCGCGCAACCAAGAGGCCATGCAGCGGTGGAACCCGACCGACATGCTCGACGCCTGTCCCCAAATGCGGTCGGTGCAGGTCGTTGCGGAGCGCTTGCGCTTCTTTTTTGCCGCTTTGTTTCGCGGGTCGCGGTG